>CAYWDL010000044.1:0-11672 GCA_964457015.1 uncultured Roseburia sp.
CCATTATTATCTGTTTCAAATTCAATAGTCTTTCCTCCTACAACAGCCTTTATAAGCGTGTCTCCATCCCATTCAAATATTGAACCATCATAATACTTCAACGGCTTACCACTTTCATCATATGTAATGCTTTCTCCGTTGAATCCAATCAGCTGATCACCATATGTATTCGAATATGCATAATTATTTGAATATAATTTATCACCTACTTGTCCATTTATATACTCATACTGTTCTAATACCTTGATATTATCACACAAATCATATGTAATCAATGTTATTATATTGTTTTTATAATCCTTTTCACTTGATAATCTATTTAACTGGTCATATTCATATTCACATATGATAACACTATTTTCCTTAACAGCAGTAATATTATAATAACTATCATACTCGTACTCAATAACAGAGCCATCTTCATACAATATAGCTTCAGCCCTTGAGTTATCACCATATATAGTTTTATTTGTGTATTCTTTGTTATTTAATGTAATTGTTTCAATCAATTCGCCAGTTTCATTATAATACCTTGTAATTTTGTTGCCTGTACTAAACTCTGATGTGATTATTTTCCCACCATCATCATATGATGTTGTATCTTTTTGTATATAAACCTCCCCGCATATCGTATATGTAATATTAACTACACTTCCATTATCATTCTCTTCCTTGTCATACTCGATTTCAAATCCAGCATTTGTCTCAACACCTTTTAACTCGTCTTTTTCATCATAATAATATGTTACCACCAATCCATTTTCATATTTGTATATAACTTTATCTTCGTCTAAATCATATACATATGAATATCCACAATTTTCTCCTGTTTCCACTACAACTTGTGTAGCTTCATTTTTTTCTTCTGTATATGAACCATTTGCATATACTATTGTTTCTCCATCTTCTGAATACTCATATTTGATTAACGAATCATCATTAAGTTTTACTTCCTCAATTCTATACTCTTCATCATATGAAAACTCATATTTATAGCCATTGTTAGTGATTGCCGATATTTTTTCGCCATCATACTCGTAGTTATTCACCGATACCTCACCATTATATGACACTTTCTTGCTTACAAGGTTCATATCATTATCGTATGAGTATTCAGTCAATACATCTCCTTTTTGTTCTCTCTTAACTTTATTATGCATAAAATCGTATATCTGTGAAACCCAATTTCCCTCACCATCAATATAAGTAATAACCTTATCAAATTTTTCTTCTATTCTATTTTTATCTATATCCTGCTTGTTTGGATTTGTATTAAAATAGTATATTTCAATTCCATCTTCTACACCATCGTTATCTGAATCTTGTTTTATATAATTTATCTGACCTTCTTCATCTTTTTGGAGCGTTACAACTTTTGATTCGATTATTTCACCAAATACTGTTCGTCCCTCCACTATTACATCTATCCTACCTGTAAATTCAAAATTTTCAATTAATCCCTGGTTACCTTCAATTTCTCCTACATTATAAAAATCATAATCATCATCATACCTAACATATATAGTTCCTTCACTCATATTTAGATTCGAATCGCAATATACTCCCAAATCACCTTCTTCAATATACGGATGAAACTCCATATAACCTTCATTCTTATAGTTCTTTATAAATGATAATAATTCATCACTTTTTGCATCTGGTATAATTTTCGCATCGGTGGAGTTTAACTTTATACTATCAGCAATTATACATCCATTTATCTCGGATGTGGTGCCTTGTATTGTAACCCTTCCGTTTGGAGCATAAATTATTCCCGAAAAATCCACTTTATCACATTTGATAGTAATATCACCTTTATTTGAATATATTACAGCAACTCCATCTGATGTAAACTCTTGACATTTAATCTCTATCGAGCCTTCGGAAGCCAACAATGTATTTTCAGCAATTTTTTCACTCTTTACTTTTATATTGTTCTTATAATATACCGACTTTTCGATATCATCAATCTTTTCAACGTTAATTTCATCTATTGTTGTTTCTTCACCTGAAAGCATATAAAAAATAGCGTTTGAATAATCTTCTATTCCACCTTTTATAACCTTCCCACCAATAAATGTTCCCTTCCTTACCGAACATTTATTGGCCTGTATTGCCACATAGTCACTAACATTAACATTATAAGCTAACACCAATGTACACTGCATAACAATAATAGCAACTACCAGTATAATACTCATCGCTTGTTTTACTCTTATGTTTTTTATTAAACTTTTCATAATTCCACTTCTCCTTTAGTATTTTTTTCTTAGACGTTTACGAAACGACTAAATCCACATAAATCAGTTATTTTCACTTTTCTCATTAACAAACACAACTCTTAAAATACATATGTTTCCCATTCCCCCTTACCTCAAATATTCCTGTAGAAAATTCGAAATTAAACTTACATCCCGCCAAATGCTTCTCATCTATACATGAATAAAAGCAATCAATTATATATTCTTTATCCATATCATCAATACACAACTGAATATTGAACTTCTTTAGGCTTACCTGCTCCACGAAAAACTGTATAATTGCCCCATCTGTATACGCATTAACTCTATCAAATATCCTAACAAAAACGTATGCGCTTGTACGTTCACCATTTTCTAGTAATACATAATCATTATTCCTTCCAGTTGACAGCTCCAGCACTTTTCCTTTACAGCCACACTTACAGTCAGTTTTTAACATTCTGCCCCTGTCACCAATATCATATCTGATAAACGGCATAACTTTATTTTGCAACGAAGTTATAATTATTCGCCCCTCTTCATCACTATAGCCTAACATATCCAAGCTATTATTAATAACTTTATCCTGTTCATCTGCAATTTCTATAAAAACATTTGTGTTCATAATATGCATATTGCCATACGGACACTCAAGCGCAATAGAATTGACCTCTTGACAACCATACTGGTTTGATATCACGCAACCTAATACTTCCTTCGTCAACTCCCTTACATCCTCTGTTAACAATTCTCCTGTAAATTCTATATACCGAAGAGATTTTGGCTTGTCCAATGAATTCCCTTTAATATACTGGCATAGAATTACTGCCACACTTGGCTGCAAAATCATCCATTCTGGCTCCCACTGAATTATCACCTCATAAACTTGTTCTAAACCTTCACCATTTAACAAAAGTTTACTTATTCCCAATTGATTTTTCTCACTGATATAATGTTCACTAGTCTGATTATCAGTAAAAAAGAAGCAAAGTCTATTATGAGGATAAATGTTATAAAATTTAGCTCTTAAAAGCCATAACTCTACCATGGACCTCATATAATCTGCACTATTCCATAATATTTCCAAGTATTGCCCCGTCGAGCCTGATGTTCTTATTCTCATCAACTTATTTGATACATAATCCACATAATACTCTGGCATAATACAGCTTGACATTCTATTCAATAAATATTTTTTCTCTATAATAGGCAAACTGTCAAATTTGATATCAGACTCCATATCCAATTCATAATCATCCTTGAGTATATTGTAAACAGCCACTTTCTCATATACATTTTTAATTGTATTTATGTTATATCTTACATCCATATATTTTATCCCACATTTTCATCTTCAGATACTCTACATCTCTCAATTAATTCCATCAAACTGGCTGGCGTATTAAGTTTGTTAGCCAGCAAATCATCGTTGGTTAAATCAACATTAAACTCATCTTCTATATCTACAAGTAGCTGAATCAGTGCTATAGAATCATATTCCAATTCTTCAATCAGCTTTGTATCATCCTTTATACTTTCTATTTCTATTGAAATATTTGCATTTTCACATATTAAGTTAAGCAATATAGACTTATCTTCCATCCTCATCCTCGCTCATACATCTCCTTCACATTGCGCATTATAAACGAATTCAAACCTCTTCCCTCAACAGCCAACCGCATATGCCCTAACACTCGAATTACCATCTAGATTTTTGTATATTTGCATTTCCATCTCCAATCACTCTCTTCCCTTTAAAATGTAATCGCTATCAATCTCTAGAGCCTCTGTTATCTTGTATAACGTTATTCCCGAAAAGCCTCTTCGTCCTTTTTCTAAATCATTTACAAATTTCGGTGAGATTTCAGCCTTATTGGCAAGCTCCTCCACAGTATACCCCTTTAACATTCGACTCTTCCTTATCCTTTTCCCTGCATCTATATAGAAATCCTGCATACTATCAGCTCCTGTCAGACTATATTTCAAAATACTTCTCCCTTAATTCCTCATCAAACTCCACAATCCTCTTTTCATCAATGCAGTAAATTCTGTCACACAGTTTTTCCAGATAATCATGCTGATGGCTTGTTAATAGAAGCGTTTTCCCTTCCTCTTTCAACCTTATCAACAATCGTGTAATATCCTTATTTGTCTGGAAATCCAACGCATTATACGGCTCGTCCAATATAATGATAGTTTGCTTTTCCATAATCGCCTGAGCTATTCCAAGCTTTTGCTTCATCCCCATTGAATATTTTTTAACAGTTGTCTTATCAGTCGGGTCCAGACCAACCATCTTCATTGTTTCTTTTATATGTTCATCACCGATAATTCCCTGAATTTGCGCCAACATTTGCAGATTCTTAAACCCGGAATAATATTCTATATAGCCCGGTTCATTTATAAGAATACCCACCCCTTTCGGAAAATCCATTCCCTTTTCGCCAAGTTTATTTCCATTAACATACACTTCGCCACTATTTACAGGCATTAAACCTGTCATTATCTGAAATAGCACCGACTTGCCTGTTCCATTTCCACCTACAAAGCCTATACATTCCCCTTCATTTATAACTAAGTTAACATCCCTATATAGTTCTTTATTTTTAAATGTTTTAGTTACATTCCTTAATTCTATTACCGATTTCATTTACTTTGCTCCTTATCATACGTAATACACCTATCCACAGTACACAAGCTAAAAGCCTTGCCACCAGGCTATATTTCTGCTCGACCATATTATAAATTGCCGAACTGCCAAATGGATTTATCCATATATCAATTTTAAGCAGCATTACCGCCACATATATCCCAATCAGACTTACAAACGCTACTATCGTACTTCCTGACAATTTACTAATCAAATAAGCTACTTCAAACACAACAAACAATTCTAGAATATGTAGCACAATCGTTGTCAAAATATACGTAAGAATTTGCTCATTATTCAGCTCATAAAACACTAGAAATTCATTCCAAAATACCGAACTCCAATTCCTTGTAAATATCAACAATATCAGCGTTATCATCCCCAAACACAACCAATAGCATATGCTGTATTTACACAAATAACCATAACAAACCTTTGTTATGGTACTATCCCATTGTTTTTTACTATCAAACCTAAACTTTGCCAATATATTAGCACCCTGCTTTTCATTTTCCAAAAAGCACATCACTATAAATATTGGAAATGTAAAAAAGGCCAAGTAATACAAAACATTGATTATGTCAATGTTTTGTACCGAAAAGCCCTGTATGCACGACAGCAGATAATCAAGTGCAGTATATTTGTCCCTTACCACCATAACCAGCTTCAGACCTAGTGCAACCACAACAAATAACAGCATACTTCTGTTATCTGCCAGCATATGCCTCACATATAGTTCTTTTCTACCATTTCTGCTGCTCTTAGCATATATAGTCAACCTATTTAACAAAACTGACACAATCACAACAATAGTTATGTTGAGAAGCACTGCATTTTTTCCTACTAAAAACAAGCAATGGTGAAGAATAAAATAATTATTCAGGAAAAACACTTCAAGAATAGACTCATCTATATGTGACTTAAATCCCATCATTACATTGACAAGTATTAAAATCATCGCAACTATCTCTGCCTTGTTTCCTTTTATCTTCTGTACATAAAACAATATTTCGTATATAAAAAACATTCCCAATATAAGAAATCCCGCCACAGCTAATATAGCTATTCCCGCATCAGAAAAATATTCTTTAAATACCAAAAGAAATTCAACCGCTTCTATGTAATATCCAGAAATTCTTTGGCCTGCGAATCCCATTGAAAGCCCCAAGCGCCCTATTCCAACCACTCCGGCAATCAATATATGCAATACAATAAATATTACTATTTTTATAAGCGCAACCGCACATCTTGTTAAATAGTATTTATTATATGAACCAAACCTTATCATCTCCAAATCTGATTCTTCCTTTGAATCCCTGAACATCCAGTACATTCCATAAAAGAAGAATCCATATATGATATAGTAATGGTCTGTTATACAATATAAAACAAACTCTCCTTCCGAGAAGCCTGCTGCCATGGCAATACTAATGTTTTTCCCACAAATAAAAGCATAAATCATAAATAATATAATCAAGAAAAAATTTCTCTTTTCTTGATAAAAATATTCTTTAATAACTACAATCTTGTCCATATTGCATTCCTCTTGCTAATCGTATCCCCCATACAATTATTGTTGAAATAACCATAAATGAAATAACTCCCACAATATAATTCCACACACTCATAACCTCAGGTGTAAGCCTGTTAAGTACATATGACGTCATTATTCCATACTCTGGTATTTGAAGTATCCCAGTTATGAGATTTTCTGCCATCACATAAATAAATGGCAAAATCGAAACCATAAAAATATTATCCATATATAGCGCTAATTGATAACCAAAATACGTAAACAGACTTGCCACTATTCCTTTCCATACACACCATATAACGCCAAATAATATAGGTCTTTCAGCTTCATATCTTCCAAACACATAATCATATATGTATTTAGAATCAGTACTACTCTCCTCAAAAAAGACAAATAACGAAAGCAGCAACGTTACAAAATATATAAAAAAGGTCATTATAGCACATATTATTATCCCTGAAATCATCTGATACCTAACATATTTCTTCTCTCCTATCCTTATAGCTGCATAATCAACAAATCCATTTATTCTCTTCATATACAATGATATAGAAAATGGTATCGTAACTAGCAAGGGCAGGAAAAAATCCATTATTGGACACCCCTCTATCCATATCTCAATTGGATAACAAATGACCGTGTTTGTCGAAACAATATAACATGATATACCTAATATTAATATTCCAACTATTACTACAATTATCGCAGGACCAGCTAATTCTTTTATCTCTTGTTTTATTACTTTCATCTAATTACTTTTCCACTCACCTTCAACCTGTACTACAACAGGTGTAGTAATATCATTAGAAAACTGAGCGTAAACTGTACATCCCTTTTTCTGCTTAGAAGTTCCAGGTAACGCATCCTGTGTTCCATCAGATACATTTCTAAGCCATCCTCCATTACCATCCTCACTTTTCATTCTAACATCTACAACATAAGAACCTCCAACCTCACTAGATTTAATATACCCATCCGCTCCAGCAGTTGTTTTAGTTTGTTCAAATGATAAACCACTACCATTAAACCTTCCCACTCTTACATCATATTCTTCGTAGCTACTACCAGCAATAGCACTTGAGCCAATCAATGCTATTGCTACTCCTGTTACACCAATAAACTTTACTATCTTCTTCATAAGTATCTTCCTTTCTAAGCTTTACTTTTTTAACTTAGATATATATTACCACTCCAATCTTAATTCTATCTTAAGCCAATCTTAATTCTATCTTAATTATAAAAAAAGTTGACATCATTTACTGATATCAACATTCCTTTTACTATAAAAAAATATTAAATTTTGTCCCCTCATTTTCTTCGCTTTCTACTCCTATTCTTCCGCCATGAGCTTCTATTATTTCCTTAGAAATTGCCAGCCCTAATCCCGTTCCAGTTTTCTTTTTTGACCGGCTCCCCCTGTAATACCTTTCAAATATGTGAACAATATCATTTTTTTCTATGCCCTTTCCATTATCTTCAATTGAAATTTCTATTTTATCCTCATTTGATTTCTTAATTTCAATATGCAAAACTATTTTATCTTGATTATGTACAAACGCATTATAAATAATGTTTTGTAAACTTCTTTTCATTAAGTTTCTATCACATTTCAATTTTATATCATCTGTAGGATTGAAATCAATTGTTGACTCTCCTTTTATGCTTTCTACTTCTTCAATACATTCATATATAATTTCGTTAATATGCTCAACACTCATATCAAGATTAAGCTTTCCCTCTTTTAACTTCTGATTCGTTTTCAAATCTTCAATCAAGGTTCTCATATTTTTTTCTGCCTTTTGTATCTCTGAAGCATATGTAAAAACTTCTTCACGTGCTAACTCATACTTCGTACATTTTATCATTTCAGCGTAACCACGTATCGTTGATAGTGGATTATTCAAATCATGGGATATGTTTGCTATCCACTCTTCTTTCATTCTTTGATTTTCCTTCAAAGTGTAATCTAATTTTCTCAATTTTCCAAAAACCTCTTTAAACAGATTACTCTTTTGTTCTTTTTCAACATACTTACCATATGCAATTTCGTTAATGTTATCTATAATATCACTAACCGGTCTAGATATTTTTCTACTAAACACCATGGAAGATATTGTCACGACAACAATTGCCGTCATTATAAATATTAATAATACCAGTAACCAATCATTAGTTAATCCCCCCTCATCAACATAGGATATTTTTTTTACTTTGTTACTACTACACCCAGTAATAACCCCGTAATCTTCATATTCATCAAAATATGAAAAGAATAATGTGTAACCCTCTAATACATCCGACTTTATACAATATGAAGTCAAATCAAACATATTAAATTCTCTTGGCACATCTTCTGGTACGTTATGCTCATAAATACTCTTTCCTTCTTTATTTATAACTAACAACCATATATCGCTATTTATTAATCTATTCATATATTTATCATTTACTTCAACCTTACCATCAGTAATATTGACATATGTATCCGCAGAGGTAGCTAAACTGTAAGAAGACAGCTGATCATAATTCTTACCACTAAACAACATAAAATAGCATATGAATATTCCTAATGTTAATGTCAAAACAACAGCTGTCATCACCATTCTCAAGTACATTGAACTAATTTTTCTATTCATATCATTATTCATCCAAATCAAATCTATATCCTATTCCCTTCACTGTTTTTATGTAAACTGGTTTTGAAGACGAATCTTCAATTTTTTCTCTCAAATGTCTTATGTGAACCGAAATCGTATTATCATACCCTTCATAATCATCTTCCCATACATTCAACACTATTTGTCTCTTACTTAACGTCACGTTTCGGTTTTCAATCAAATATTCTAACAAAATATATTCTTTTATCGTCAATTCCACCACTTTATTATCTTTGTATAATTCCTTCTTATTAAGATCAATATGAAATCTACCAAAACTTACAATATTAACTTCTTTTTTATGTTCCTTACCCATATTTTCATAATACGCACATCTAGATAAAGTTGCACGAATACGTGCAATTAACTCCTCGTTACTAAGAGATTTACTTATAAAATCATCCCCACCCGAACTAAAGGATTGTAATCTATCTTTCTCTTCTTCTTTTGCTGATAAAAAAAGAATCGGAACCATCGAATATTTTCTAATATTTTCGCACACATCAAATCCACTCATATCTGGCATCATAACATCTAATACTATTATATCCGGTTCCCACTCTTGCGTAACCTTGATTGCGTCTGTACCACAAGATACACAACGAACATTAGTAAATCCTTCCTTATCCAATAATACTCCCAACATTTTCAAAAATGATTCATTATCATCTACCATAAGTATTTTCTTTTCATTTATATTCATAATTATCCTCACTCCAATACAACTCGTTCAATCGATTCTATATGTATTATTATGCAAAATTTGTTAATAATTTTCAAGACCAAAAACCATTTTTACCGCAACTGTTCCCTTTTCACCCACAAATAGGGATTATATGATCATAACCAGATCGCCGATTCATTGTAATTTTGTGGAAAATCCTTATTCCCCACAAAAACACAATATATTGTGTTTTACAAAAAATATTTTTCAATATTTTGTATTTTTTATATAGACATAAACAAGTATAAGTGCTATAATTTAGACTGTCCAAGGAAAGGACTGAGAGAAAACATACTATATATAATGCACAAACATTAAACATATAACGATTACATTTATTAAAAAGGAGAAGTGAAAATGAAAGTAATCAAACGAGACGGTCGTCAAGTAGAATATGACCGCAACAAAATTGCCATAGCCATTGAAAAGGCTAATGCCGGGGTTGAAGCTGACGAAAGAATTACCGAAGAGAAGATTTATAATATCATTGCTTCTATTGAGGCAAGAGGTGCTTCTACTATGCAGGTTGAAGACATTCAGGATATTATTGAACAGAAGCTTATGGCTGAGCGCAAGTTTGCTCTTGCTAAGAACTATATCAAATACAGATATACAAGAGAGCTTGTCAGAAAGGCCAACACTACTGATGATTCTATTATGAGTCTTATTAAAAATAGTAATAAGGACGTAATGGAAGAGAATTCCAACAAGAATGCCATTGTTGCATCTACACAGAGAGACTTGATTGCCGGTGAGGTGTCAAAGGACTTAACAAGACGTATTTTGCTTCCTGAAAAGATTTCAAAAGCTCATGAACAGGGTATTATTCACTTCCATGATGCTGACTACTTCTTGCAGAGCATTTTCAACTGTTGTCTTATCGATATTGGCAATATGCTTGAAAATGGTACTGTTATGAATGCTAAGCTCATCGAGAGTCCTAAGAGCTTCCAGGTTGCCTGTACAGTTATGACACAGATTATTTCAGCTGTTGCCAGCAGTCAGTATGGCGGACAGTCTGTTGATATTAGACATTTAGGTAAATATTTAAGAAAGAGTGCTGAAAAGTATAGAGAGCAGTATGAAGAAAAGTATGGCGACAAGATGTCTCCGGAAGTTATCGAGGAGCTTATCAAGGACAGAGTTAATGACGAGCTTCGTTCAGGTGTTCAGACTATTCAGTATCAGATAAATACATTGATGACTACTAATGGTCAGTCACCATTCGTTACATTATTTATGCACATTGAAGATGGCTTTGAGTACGAAGAGGAAGTTGCTACTATCGTTGAAGAAATCTTAAGACAGAGACTTGAGGGTATCAAGAATGAAAAGGGCGTTTACGTTACTCCTGCTTTCCCTAAGCTCATCTATGTTTTGGATGAAAACAACTGCTTGAAGGGTGGCAAGTACGATTATATTACAAAGCTTGCTGTTAAGTGTTCTTCTAAGCGTCTTTACCCTGATTATATTTCAGCTAAGAAGATGCGTGAGAACTACGAAGGAAATGTATTCTCCTGCATGGGTTGCCGAAGCTTCTTAAGTCCATGGAAGGACGAGAATGGTAATTATAAATGGGAAGGTCGTTTCAACCAGGGTGTTGTAAGTCTTAATCTTCCACAGATTGGTATTATTGCAAAGGGTGATGAGGAAGTTTTCTGGCCATTACTTGAGGAAAGACTTTCACTTTGCTTCGAAGCACTTATGTGCAGACATCACGCACTTGAAGGCACATTATCAAATGTTAGCCCAATTCATTGGCAGCACGGTGCTATTGCAAGACTGGAAAAAGGTGAAACTATTGATAAATTGCTTCACAATGGTTATTCAACAATCTCTCTTGGTTACATCGGACTTTACGAAGTAA
>CAYWDL010000045.1:0-11606 GCA_964457015.1 uncultured Roseburia sp.
TTGATTGTGGCTGTTATTGCAGCGGCCTGTATGGGTGTGTTTGAATTTTTTATAAAGAAGAAGAATGTAAAGTTGCTGGAAAATTTCAGCCTTGCGGCAAGTATGCTCATTGCCATGGCAGTGGCAGTGCTTATTAAGATGATTATGTAGAAAGGGAGGCTGGATTGATTATGGAAAATAAAGTTGAAAATACATTGGATAAAGAAAAGTTTTTCGATGAATTTAATAATGGCCTCCATAGAATTGGAAGGATAACTCTTATTCTGGCGGTTATATTGCTGGTGGCGGTGCCATTTGTGTTTGGCTCGGTAAATGGTGTAAGCCCTGATTTGAAGGGATTCCTGGCAGGCTTTGCCAAGGTTGGAACCATTTATATCCCGGTTGCAATAGTTGAGTTTATCGTATATACGCCAATGCTTGGTGTCGGTGGCAGTTATCTTTCGTTTATCACGGGAAATGTAACAAATATGAAGATTCCGTGCGTTATGAATTCCAAGGATATTGCGGGAACGGAGGCAGGAACTGTTGAACATGAAATCATTTCGACAATCAGCGTGGCAACAAGTGCCATTGTTACAACTCTTGTGGTACTTGTGGGAGTTGTTCTTTTGGTGCCGTTACAGCCTGTTCTTAACAGTGAGGTGCTGGCTCCTGCATTTGCAAATGTAGTTCCTGCGCTTTTTGGTGCCCTGGGACTTAAGTATTTTGCGAAGAGTCTTAAGCTGACAGCGATACCATTGCTTCTTATGACGTTATTGTGCGTATTTGTTCCGTCGATGATTAATCAGACAAGCGTGCTATTGCTTCCAAGCGGCGGTTTGGCACTTCTTATCGGATTTGTATTATACAAAAAGGATAAGTTATAGATAGGTGGCTAAGGATGAAGGTATTTATTATAATTATTGTGGTGATAGCTGTATTGCTTGCAGTATTGGTGGTACGAACGCTGTTGTTGAAGCCAACCAGTGCCTACAGTGCAAGGGTTAATTTGGATATGTCTGATAGGGCAAAGGCCTATGGAAATAAGCTTGCTAAGCTGTTACAGAAGGAAACCGTGTCCTCGAGATTTGACGAGGATAAGACAAAATTTTTGGAGTTTCACGAGCTTTTGGAGGAATTATATCCAAATGTTCATAGGGTGTGCGAGAAGCAAGTATTTGATGGAAGCTTGTTGTTTAAATGGGCTGGAAAAGGTCAGGGGAAGCCGATAATGCTTATGAGTCATCACGATGTGGTAGAGGCCAATGGTGATTGGGAGCATGGACCTTTCAGCGGTGATATTGATGAAAATGGCAATATTTGGGGCAGAGGTGCAGTTGATACAAAAGGTAGTTTAAGTTGTATTTTTCAAGCAATTGAAGAGCTTATTGAAAGTGGCTTTGTACCAAAGGGCGATGTGTATATTGCCAGCAGTTGTACAGAGGAATGGAGTGGTCCTGGTGCATCCAGTATTGCATCCTACCTAAAAGAAAATGGCGTTAAGCTTGAGCTTTTACTAGATGAAGGTGGAATGATTATAGAAGAGCCGGTCGGTGGCGTGAAGGGTGTATATGCTATGATTGGTGTTGTAGAAAAAGGTTATGGCGATGTGAAATTTACTGCAAAAAGTAATGGCGGTCACGCCAGTGCGCCAAAGAAAAACACACCTTTAGTCAGACTTGGAAAGTTTATGGTGGAAACTGAAAATAAGAATCCATTCAAGGTTAAATTGACCCCTACAGTTAAGGAAATGTTTAGAAGAATGACTCCAAATATGACTTTTGGAATGAAGATTGTTTTTGCAAATATGTGGTTGTTTAAGCCACTGCTTGTAAAGTTACTTCCAAGCATAAGCGCGGCGGCAGGTGCAATGATAAAAACAACATTGGCATTTACCACAGCCTCAGGTTCAGATGGGCTTAATGTATTGCCTCAGGAAGCGTACGTTACTGGAAATATGCGATTCATACATCATCAGCCAACCGATGAAAGCATTGGAGTTATAAGCAAAATTGCGAAGAAATATGATATTGAAACAGAGGTTATCTACAAGGATTGTCCGTGCCCAATAGTGGATTTTAGTAGTGATGCATTTAAGCTGGTGGAACAGGTAATTAATGAGGTTTATCCGGGAATCGGCGTGACACCATATACTATGACTGGTGGAACTGATTGCAAATTTTATAGCGAGGTTTGCGATAATGCTATTAGATTTGCACCATTGTACATAAATGGACAGCAATATGGCAGTATTCATGGATTAAATGAAAATATTAATAAAGGTACATTGCCGATGGCGGTGGATTTTTATAAGAGGATTGTGGAGAAGCACAGTAGTTAATATAAACGAAAAGGGACTGTTGCATTAAAGATAAAAAACAAATGCGCAAAATTAGCGCAATCATTCTTGACATTAGTGAGATGATGTGATATTATAACTTTCGGCAAAACTTCGGAAACGGAGGGGCGCAAAGCTAGAAGTCTACGGCGTAAGGGTGTGCTATGATAGTTCGGTTGCAGTGATTATTCATTGCAACCTTTTTATTTTTATAGTATATCAATTATCTTGATATATTGTAGTTTATATGTTTATTAAACTGCTTTATATAAAAAAGAGGACTCTGATAATATTGGCATGCATCATCAGAGTCCAAAAACACAAAGCACTTATATGAAAAGTACTCGTGATAAGCATATCACTTTTATGACATTGCAAATCACACAAAAAGTTGTTGGTATTCACTTTTCGGAAGCTGAAACGGAAGTATATGTAACAAATAAATTTTGCTCAAAGGCAATTTTGAGATTTAATATTTCAAAATTGCCTTTGTAAAGACGAGGAGTTAAGGATTGATGAATAAGAAAAAAGTTGTTTTGATATCGGGATTAATATTATTAGTTTCTTTGTTAGTTGGATTTTGCATTTTTTTCTTTAATGCAAAAAAGTGTACATACTATGTAAAAGAGTCGATTGGAAAGCTGCAGGGTATAAACATTCGTTCTGATGATTATGAAACAAGAGATATTTGGGTGTTTGATGAAGAAGATGCTCATGAAGTATTTGAATATTTTGAAAAACTTGAAGCGTGGCCATGTACTTCGTCATCTGAAGGAGGTGCAGGTTTCAATGTAAGCTTTTTAGGAGAAGACGAGAAAATTATATATTTTTCTGCTTATGATGGAGGCAAATATTATATAGTTAACATTAATGTGCAACATAATGGCAAGCCTGTTGAAAATACATTGTGGGATGCATTTGGAAGTTTATATATAAGTAAAGAGGATGGAGAAAGATTATTTGAACTTGTAAATGGTATTTATGAGGATAATTATAGAAACATAACCATAGAAGATATTCAAAAGCTATCAGAAGATAGAGTGACTGATTGGAGAAAATTTACACAGTTTAAGTATTCCAAAATTAAAGATGGTGAATTGATTAATCAGGATGGTTATACTTCAGAAAAACCGGTAAGATTTGAGATACAAAACACATCAGGATATATGGATGTGTGGTACTATGAAGTATGGTATTGGGATAATGAGTCTAATGCATCAGAACGATATTCTAAAGTAATACAGGCAGTTGTCTATGATGAATCAGGTAAAAGTATGAATATATATGATGATGGCATATATAATTTTTTGGAGATGATGAGATGAGATTAAAAGAAATATATACTATTGCAAATAATAATGTAAAAGGGCGAAAAAAAATAGGAAAAATGATATCCATAATGTTTTTCTTGGCAATGTTTATTTTATTATTTGTAAATTCTCTGGCTAAAACCTTTGATGATTTAATGGATTTAGCTAGAGAAATTCCTATGGCAAGATACGTGATAATAAAAGAGAAAGATGTTTTGCCGGATAATTATATTGAGGTGATTAATGATACTGAAAATGTAATGGATGTCATACCATATGCAGAAGTATTAGCAAGTGTGGAAGGTTTTTCCAAACATGGTAAAAAATCTTTTTATGTACATACATATATGGATTTATATAACGATTATATAGTTAAGGGTGAAAAACCAAAAAAGGGTGAAATATTAATACCAGAATATATGAATATTGGTTCGGGAGGGTATTATGAATCAGGTTCGGAGTATATAGGAAAAGTAATTAAACTATATGTATATAATTACAATGAAGAAAGTAAAATATATGAATATAAGGTATCTGGTACTTATGATAACATATATGGAGCATTGGGACAGGAAATTATATTGGCAACAGGAGAAGATGCTATTGATATGAATCAGTACTCAAAGATAGACTGGAAGGATGCTCTGGCAGATGCGATGGAGGCAAATGGTGATGATGACCCAACAAATTATGTGGGATTTGAGCCATTGACCAAATATGCATTTTCAGTAGATGAATACAAAAATGTTGAAGGGGTTATAAAAGATTTGAGCGATAAATTTGAGGTGGATATGAATTTGTTGACATCGCAAAAAATTGATGCCAGTCAAAATGAAATTCAAGATATGTTTGACATTGTTCAATTTATTGTTGCTATATTAGTTATAATACTGATGGTAGTGGTTATTTTGATGATGATAGTAACTGTGGGAAATGATATAAGGGACAGAAAAAAAGAAATGGCAATGTATCTGATTCAAGGATATAAAAGAAAAGATTTAAAATATATATTAACAGTAGAGTATGCGATTAGATTATTTCCAGTTTTACTCATCGCGACAATTTCTACAGTTGTTCTTTCGATAATAGGTAATCTGGTTATTGACAATTTATTTTCTATGGAATATCAGATTTTAAATATGAGATTAGATTGGGGAACATTTTTGATTTGTATAGTTGTTTTATTAATTGTTTTGGTTACAGCTGCAAATAATATTCATGAACAGTTGCATAAAATTTCATTAATAAAAGAGATTAAATCAGAGGGATAATATATGATACAGTATTTGATTAATAAAATGTATGATGAAAAAAAAACTACAATTAATAATATTATAGTTACAACCTGTATATTGTCGGTGCTAGCAATATGTGTGCAAATAGCATCAAGACTTATGCAGATGCTTAAAGATGATTGGTATAAAAACAGTGTAGAAATATCTTCTAATGGAGATCCATTTATTAGAGAAAAGATGGGAGTTATTATTGCGTTTGTATTTTCAATTATTGCAGTGATATACATTTTTTGTGTTGTAATATATATCATAAAAATAAGATTGGATATAGTAAAAGAACGCTCAAGAATGGCAATGTTTAAAATACTGGGATATATTAATATGCAGCTTGCAAAAGATATCTTCTTAATTAAAGTTGTAGAGATTATAGTCGCATCAGTGTTATCGACAGTTGTAGCTTTGCTAATATGGAAAGTGTTATGTATGCAGAAAATATTCATGGAGTTTATGACATTGTTGGATGATAATATGGATTTTAATATTATGGTAATTGGGTTTAATGTGATTGTATTAATGATATTATCAT
The DNA here is from genome assembly GCA_964457015.1 of uncultured Roseburia sp. Lineage (GTDB taxonomy): Bacteria > Bacillota > Clostridia > Lachnospirales > Lachnospiraceae > SVEL01. The sequence continues at coordinate 5,449 of CAYWDL010000045.1, forward strand.
TTCCTAGTATGTACATATGCATACAAAGATGTGTACACCTCACAGATATGAAAGGAGAAGACTAATGAGTAGTGTTATTGAAGTTAAAAGAGTATCTAAGACATATGGTAACGGTACAGATGTACTTAGAAATTTTTCTTATAAATTTGATGAAGGTAAATTTTATGCCATAATGGGACGTTCAGGTGCAGGAAAGTCAACATTGTTAAATATTATCGGAACAGTGGATAAGCCTACACATGGCGAGGTTCTTATAGAGGGAAATGATGTGGCAAAACTAGGCGAAAATGCTAAGGCTAAAATACGTATGAAAAAAATTGGTTTTGTATTTCAGGGATTTTATTTGAATCCTTATTTATCGGCGCTAGAAAATGTTATTATTCCAATGAGAATTAATCCGGATATAGAATCTTCAAAGAGAGTAGAAATTGCAAGTGGATTATTAGATAAATTTGGTGCAAAGGACCTGATTGAATCTAAACCATCACAAATGAGTGGTGGAGAACAGCAAAGAGTGGCTATAGCTAGAGCATTGGCAAATGATCCGAAAATCATACTTGCTGATGAACCAACAGGTAATCTGGATGAGGCAAATGAAGAAATAGTTTTCAAATGTCTTAAGGAATTGGCAGAACAAGGACGTACGGTTATTGTAGTGTCTCATAATGAAAAAGTTAAAGATTATGCAGATGAAGTGTTACTTATCGAAAGGTAATAAATAAGGGGTTGTCGCATTAAGTTTTTTCAATCCTTAATGCGACAGCCCCTTTTATTATAATTCTTATACGTTTTCTAAAACTATCTGACAAGCAAACTTCTTCTTCTCATCATTGCCAATACCCTTGGCAACGATTTCATTGTCTTCAAATTTAGTATGAATATGTAATTCTGTGCCCATCATAACTTCCTGACTATAGTCAATCTGGAAGGTTTTTATAGACTTGCTTTCATCTAAAGCTAATGCATCCATTACATAGTTTGCGTATTGAATATTATTTACATGTCCATTTATATCGCAATCAGAAAAGGCCGTATTTACTACATAAGCTTCGTTTTCTGAAGTGAATTCAGGTGTTTTCTTGATTTTACCCTCAAACATTCTTTTGGTGATAAAGCCCTCTTTGATTGGGAAGGAGTCGGCAGCAGGGACTAATTTTCTAGTCACGCTGTTTATAACAACCCATTCGGAAGTGCCTTTTGCCACAGTTTCACCATTTTTGTCAGTTATAAGATAATCTCTAGTGAAAATCAGCTTGTCTGGTTGTAAAGGCCAAGTTTTTACATGAACAGTTTCATATAACGATGGCTGACAAAATATTTCGAATTTTACTTTTGATAAAACCCAGATGGTGTCAAAGGCTATCATTTCGTCAAAGCCTATACCAAGTTCTGTTGCGTGGCTGGCAGCAATGTCCTGAAATATGTCAAGGATGGAAGAAGCTTTAAGTCTTCCATAACGGTCGAAATCTGATACTCTTAAATAATAATCTTTCTCCAATGATACGTTCATCTTTATATCTCCCATTTCATCGTAATAAAGCAATTATAACTCGAAAAAATACGAGTTGCAACAAAAATTGTTTTTTCTTGATTTTTCGCTCGGTATATAGTATAACTGCAAAAGGTTTTGTTACGTTAAAGCCGGGTCTTTGGCACTTTGTAAATTAACACGCATCTAATTCTTATTGATTTTAAGCCGTTTAGGGCTTATTTTTTTGTCAAATTTTACGTTTTGGTATGTACTTGTTTGTACTTGTGTGGTATAATAGATATAAATTATGATTTTAGGAGTGATTTACTATGTATGTAAATATTACCGGCAGCCCAAACAACAAGGATGTATATATTTATCAGTCTTACCGGAAAGAAAACGGCAAGTCCTCTTCCCGTATCTACAAAAAACTCGGAAAGTATAATGTACTTTTGGAACAGTTTTCCGGTGACGAGGAAAAATTAATGGCATGGGCCAGGGAAGAAGCCGCAAAAGAAACTGCATTATACAACCAGCAGCGTGAACGTGTTTCTGTCAGCTTTTCCCAGACAGCCCGTATCCCGTTGGATGAAGAACGTTTATTTAATGCGGGGTATCTCTTTTTACAGCAGCTGTGCTCCGAATTTCGGAATTCAAGGATTTTATACTACGATTGTACGAATTACTATTTCGAAATTGAAGAGGAAAGTGGAGATAAAAAATACGGCAAAAACAAGGAACACAGACCAAACCCTATTGTTACCATGGGACTCTTCATGGATGCCGACGGCATCCCTCTGGCTTTCGACATGTTCCCCGGCAACCAAAATGAGCAGCTTACCCTGAAACCTCTGGAAACAAAAGTAATTCAGGATTTTAACTGCAGCGAGTTTATCTTTTGTTCGGATGCAGGTCTGGGAAGTGTGAAAAAACGTTTCCTGAACAGTTTTGGAAACCGTGCATATGTAATCAACCATTCACTGAAGAAAATGAAAATGGTTTTTATGCCGTTGTAACCAGACCGGTTTATGTACAGCGGGATGACCGCATAAAAGCACATTTTTTAACCTGTTATATCAGCCTTCTGGTGTACCGTTTGCTGGAACAGAAACTCAAGTGTCAAAGATGGGATTATAACTCTAAAAAATGCGAGTTGCAAGAAAATCTGTCCTGTGATAAAATTTTAATATATGAGTGTGTAATACAACTGAAAAGGGAGGAAACTTATGAGAAAGAGAAGATTATTGGGTCTTTTGTTGTCTGTCGCAATGATTGTACCAGTGTTATCTTCCTGTGGTGAGTCAGGAAGTGTAGAGAATAAAACAACGATCAATGAGAAGCAGACAAGTGAAAAGCAAAGCGGCGAAGAGGAAACAAAAAAGCCTGAAGATGATAAAAAGGATGAGTCAGTGGGACTGATGCTGTATTATGATATGGAGGTGTCTGCTGATAATGATAAGCAGCTTGTAGATAAGTCCGGTCAGGGCAATGACGGAAGCTTGTATGGAACATATGATATTGACGATGGAGTGTTGTTCCTTGAAAATGGAGGATATGTGGAGATTCCAAAGGGAACATTTGATGGAAAGAATACATTGACAATTTCATTGTGGCTCAATAACTATACTGGCGCAGGAAATTATAGTGCAATGTTTATAGGAACAACAGAGTCAATGCCTATAAGCTATTGGCTTTTGAATCCTTGTAATCCGGCAGGAGTGATGAAGTCGGTTATGACAAACTCTGCCAATGCATCTGCGCCTTATAAGACGGAGGTTGGTATTTCGGCAAGCAGTGGCTCCACAATTACAGGTCCTACAACAGGTATTGGTTGGGCAATGTATACAACAGTTATTACGGAGGAATCGATTACAGCATATTATAATGGACAGCTGGTTGGAACTCAGGAGGTAAAGAGGACAATTAGTGATTTTGGAGATGATTTAGTATCATACTTGGGTAAATCTTCTTATGATGATCCGCCATATGCTGGCTTTATCAAGGAGGTTAAGGTGTATGACAAGGAGCTTACAGCAGATGAGATAAAGGCTGAGTACGAGGCTATGGAAAAGGCGGAAAGTGATTATAGTGAATCTGAGTATGCTAACCCATTTATTGAAGAACGCGCTGACCCGTATATTGTAAAGGGCAATGATGGTTATTATTATTTTACTGCATCATATCCGATGAGAGGTTCTAAGGACAAGGATGGATATGATAGAGTTATCCTTCGTCGTTCCACAACATTGGAGGGATTGGCTACTGCAGAAGAGATTACAATCTGGGATGAAAATCAATCCGATGAGGTAGATTGCTATATTTGGGCACCAGAGATGCATTATATTGGTGGAAAATGGTATGTTTACTTTGCGGGCAGTGCAAGCAAGGATAATGTGTTTGATGTTAGATGTCAGGTGTTACAGTGTGATTCTGCTGACCCTTATACTGGAAATTGGACTCTTAAGGGTATGTTTGAAGGTGTAGAGGGAGATGATTTTTCATTTAGCTTCTTCTCTCTTGATATGACATATTTTGAAAATAATGGTGAACATTATGTTATTTGGGCACAGAAACCGGGAGATTCTAACCTTTATATGGCGACGATTAATCCGGATGAGCCTTGGAAGCTTACAAGTAAGCCTATTACATTGGTTAAGCCGGAGTATTACTGGGAAAAGGTTAGATACTCTGTATGTGAAGGTCCGTCGGTGTTAAAGCATGACGGAAAGGTATTTGTATGCTATTCGGCAGCAGGTACGGGTCCGGAATATTGTGTGGGGCTTTTGACTGCGGATGCAAGCTCTGATTTAATGGATATTAAGTCTTGGACAAAGAGCGATAAGCCAATTCTGACATCAGAGGATTTGTATCAGGAATATGGTCCGGGACATAATTCATTTACTGTTGATGAAAATGGTGATTATGTATTTGTGTATCACGCCCGTTCACAGGAATGCTTTGATGGTGATTGTGGATTTGCGGGACAGGATCCATTGGTTGACCCATGCAGACACGCAAGACTTAGAAAGGTTCTTTGGGCAGAGGATGGAACACCTATTTTAAATGGTGTGGCAGAATAAAATTGAGTAGAATAGGATTCAACAGAATTCCTTTGCCAATTGAAGAATCCGTTTTTTCTTGCCTTTTTTGGAAAATTGTAGTATAATTGCAAAAGACTTTGTTGCGTTAAAGTGCAACGCTTTAAAGCACGTAGGAATTCAGAGAGAGTGTACAAAAAAGGAGAAGAGAAATGGCTATTAAGATTATTTTGTTAGTCGTATTTTTTAGCGTTATGATTGGTGTTGGTGTATACTGCAGAAAACACGCAACTGACGTTAATGGGTTTGTTTTGGGAGGTAGAAATGTAGGACCATGGCTTACAGCGTTTGCGTATGGTACTTCATATTTTTCGGCGGTTATATTTGTAGGATATGCCGGACAGTTCGGATGGAAATTCGGTGTGGCTTCAACATGGGTTGGTATAGGTAATGCTATTATTGGTTCATTGCTTGCATGGTTGATTCTTGGTAGGAGAACAAGAACGATGACACAGCATTTGCAGAGCAAAACTATGCCGGAATTCTTTGGACAGAGATTTGATTCAAATATGCTTAAGATTGTTGCATCAATTATTGTATTTATATTCCTGATTCCATACACAGCATCTTTATACAATGGTCTTTCAAGACTTTTTGAAATGGCGTTTAATATTGATTATTCAGTATTTATCGTAATTATGGCGGTACTTACAGGTGTGTATGTTATTGCAGGTGGTTATATGGCTACAGCCATCAATGACTTTATTCAGGGTATTATTATGATTGTTGGTATTGTTGCAGTTATTGTTGCAGTGCTTAATTCTAATGGCGGTTTAAGTGAAGCTTTTGATAAGCTGGCATTGGTAGAGGATGCAGCTGCAAATGCTGAGGCAGGCGCTTTTGCATCACTATTTGGACCTGATCCGTTAGGATTATTAGGTGTTGTTATTCTTACATCACTTGGTACTTGGGGACTTCCACAGATGGTTCAGAAGTTCTATGCAATTAAGGATGAGAAGTCTATCACAAAGGGAACAGTTATTTCGACAGTATTTGCTTTAATTGTTGCAGGTGGATGTTACTTCCTTGGCGGTTTTGGCAGATTGTATGATATTGATGTGGCAGCAGTTGGTTACGATGCAGTTGTTCCAACAATGCTTGAGAGTCTTCCTGAGGTTCTTATTGCCATTGTACTGGTACTTGTGCTTTCAGCATCAATGTCAACATTGTCATCATTGGTACTTGCATCAAGCTCAACACTTACACTTGACCTTATCAAGGGTAATATTGTTAAAGAAATGAATGAGAAAAAGCAGGTATTTATAATGAGAGTATTTATCGTTATATTTATAGCTATCTCAGCTATTATTGCTGTATTCCAGTATAATACAAAGGTTGCATTTATTGCTCAGCTTATGGGTATCTCTTGGGGAGCTCTTGCAGGCGCGTTCCTTGCACCGTTTTTGTACGGATTATATTGGAAAAAGGCAAGCAAAGCATCAGTATGGATAAGCTTTATATTTGGTGCAGGAATAATGATTTTGAATATGTTATTTAGAAGCGCATTCCCCACTATATTGCAGTCACCCATCAATTGCGGTGCATTTGCAATGCTTGCAGGACTTATAATTATACCGGTTGTAAGCTGG
>CAYWDL010000046.1:0-11268 GCA_964457015.1 uncultured Roseburia sp.
TCGCTGTCGCCATGTTCTCCAATGATAAATGCATGAACGCTTCTGCTGTCCACGTGTAGCTGCTTGCCAACCTCGTATTTTAACCTTGCAGTATCAAGCACAGTTCCTGAACCAATTACACGATTTTCCGGCAATCCCGAAAGCTTAACTGCTACATATGTCAGGATGTCAACCGGATTTGCAACCACAAGCAATATCCCACCGAAATTTCTCTTTGTAATTTCCGGAATAATAGACTTAAATATTGCAACATTTTTGTGTACCAGGTCAAGTCTTGTTTCATTAGGCTTTTGATTTGCACCGGCTGTAATAATGATAATGGCTGCATCTGCCACATCATCATAATCACCTGCATATATCTTCATATGTCTCACAAATGGAATACCATGGCTTATGTCCATTGCCTCTCCTTCTGCCTTTTCCTTATCGGCATCAATCAGCACAATTTCAGAGAACAAACCGCTTTCCATCAAGCTGAATACTGCTGCCGCACCAACATAACCACAGCCAATCATAACAGCTTTTCTTGTGTTGATTGGCTTATTTGTAATATTTCCCATAACCTACCTCATTTCTCATACTACATAAAATACAAATCTGTAACTATTAATTCGTTCACCTCTGAATAATTACATAAATTTTTATATATAGTATAATTGAATTGTAAAATTTTATTCAATAAATAACAATTTTACTTCACAAACATAGGTTGGAAATCATATTACAACATTATTTTTATGTCGCTTACCTTGGCAAGCTATCCGCCACACACAACGCTCCCCATCCGGTTCTCGGATTAGGTGTGACCTGTTCTCCCGGCAACTGCCTTGCGCCTCGTATCAGATAAGCCTTTACCTTTTCACCATATAGGAATCTGTCATTTCCCCTCACAATTCCCCATTCATTAAGAAGTGCCACGCTTCCTGTCACAAATGGCGCCGCCATGGAGGTTCCGCTTCTAAAACTATATCCACCTCCCGGACTTGCACATCTTATATTAACGCCGGGCGCTACGATGTCCGGCTTCATACTATTTTGTCCATTCACAAATCCTCTTCCGGAAAAATCTGCATAGGAGTCGTTTAAGCTGTTGTATGCACCTACTGATATTACATTCTCACTGGTTGATGGAATAGTAAGCGTAATATTGGGTGTAGGACGTAAAAATGCTGTTCCGTTGAGTGTTGCCGCTGTGGGAAGCCACATATTTACACGTCCATCCACAATTCTTCTAGGAACAAGCTCAATTTTCCATATCCCATCATCTATATAAGTATCTCTGGAAATAAAGTCAAAATATATTTCCTGAGACTTGCTATACGGACTTGGCTCACCATAATAGATTAGAAGATATGTATTACCAAATGTATACCTTGACATACCAAGATTCCTTGATATTGCTCCTGTTTCCGCTCCTGAGGGTGCAATAATTCTGATATCAAATTCATCAACATAATTTTTCCATAGCTGAATATTTATGGATGTTTCATATCTTCCTACCTGTAATTCCACCACCTCTGCTTCATCTCCCAGATTTATCTGTGTATGTATGGCTGAGATAGCCTCATTGCCGGTTCCTGCCACAATGGTCGTTTTACCGGTCTGCGCAGCAATATCAATAAAGGTTTCAACCAGGGATGTTCCATCGTGAGAACCGTAATTATTGCCAAAGCTCAAATTAACAGCCAATGGTACATTAAGCTCCATAGCCTTATTAACACAATAATCCACCGCCATCATAAGCTCGCTGGTTCTTGGAAATGTATTAGGAAGTGGCTGGCCAAGCTTCACAATCAACAATTTGCCGGCTGGTGCGACACCTAATGCTATACTTGCCACTGCTGTACCATGACCTGAAGTGTCAATTGTATTTGGATTCAAGTCTTCATTAGAGCTTATGGCCTCATTTATCTGTGATTCCGTAAATATGGTGCCTATACCATAGTTTTCCACATTCTCCCCGTTGCCCACACTTTGGTCCCATATTTCATATATCCTTGTTGTATTATCGTCATTTATGAATGCCGGATGCCTATAGTCAATTCCGCTGTCAATGACAGCAATTAACACTCCCTCACCAAATAATTTTAAACTTTCCGGAGCAATACTTTGCAAAGTACTTATACATGAACTTCTTATCCCCTGCTGTATTGTAAAATTAAGTCTCTTGGGCTTTTCAATATAAATGATTTCTTCAAGCTGTGCTACCACATTTATCAGCTCCTGTGGAACACGTAGTATTGCATAATTATTTAATAAGGGAATGGTTTTTATTCCTAATTCTATTACTCTGTCCAAGTTGCCATTGTATCTGACAATTAATTCCCATACATTTTCACTTCTGTCATATCCCACATTTAGGTCTAATGATTTTTCTCGTTCTTCTGTTGTGGAATCAAGAGCGAGATTTAGTTGGTTATCAATTTTTTGATTATCCATAAATATCACTTTTTTTATTTTATAGATATGCAAATATAAAACAAAAAATCTCTGATAAATATTTTTACCAGAGATTTTAGTATTCTACATGAATTGCTTAGCAAAATATATTCCAGCCACAACAGCCATTACAAGACCAACTAATATATCACCATACTGTCCCGCAACCATAACACATTTTTGATTATTTGGCAAATACAATATCTTAAGCTCCTTGCCAATATTATCTTTAGGAGTTTTATCTCCCTCCGAAGTACTCATCGTATATTTTTGACCATTATATTGAAATTCAACCAATGGATAATAAACACCATTAGTTTCTTGCACATAATCAACAATAGTACCTATTAACTTAATCGCTCTTACCCTGTCAACAATTCCTTTAATAACCAAATAAATACCACATACGCATGCTACCGCACCAATACCTACTTTTATCCAATCAAATATTTCCATTGTACAAATCCTCCTGTATCTCTTCTATTATTTTATTAAGCAAATCCTTTTCCATAACCGCAATACCTGGCATAGAAAATGTGCCAGCTACATTTATGCCTTCCTTTGCCACCTTCAATGCTAACTTTTTGTCTTTATTCGTATAGTACAAATATGCTGCATATACCCTTTTTCCATTGACATCCTCATCAGCTGACATAATATTATAAATCAGGCTTGCATACCTTTCAGCCTTTGCAATATCCTTCTTTACAGCTGCGAAATAGTATATGATTTCATAAAAATATGGAACCTGCCAGTCGCTCCACTGATTAGGCAGACTACTTAGCATTTTCTCCATCAAAGCATGCATTCTGTCATAATCTTCCGAATCAAGAGCATTATAATAGTACATTAAATCGTAATCCCAATTGGTAACAATTGTTGAAAAATGCCTGATTCCCAATTCTTGTGCCTTAAAACTAATGCTTTTAGGTCTGACTCCTTCCTGCACAAGATTCTTAACTCTGTCTTTTTCTCTCCATATTATTGATTTATGGCCATTTCCATACATCTTTGTAATCATATCGATTAATGCGATAAAATTAATCACAATTAGAATACATAGTAAATAAGTTGCTATTCTCCACATCCCTAATCCGAATTCTCCAAAACATGGAGCAATTACAAAATACATCAAGAACGCCACCAATATAATTGTCAACAGAGTAAATATTTCTAGTGTTAACTTTCTCCAATATTTAGTTGATTTCATTTCAAGTGTTACAGTTGGCACAATAGATAAAAATCCAGACTTCAACTTCATTTTTCCATTTTGTCTTGAAAGCATAAATACAAAAAATGAAATACTTGCATACTTATATCCCAACATAGGTGCAAATATCAGATTTGCAAGAAAAACAGATACGCTATATGCAAAAAATGCAATAATAGCAGCCAATAATACTTTTGAAAAAATCATAACTTCATCCCCTTTCCAATTTACTTAATCAGAACGCTATTACTATACATCTTAACAAAATTTATGTCAACAAATAATTACATTTTTTGATATTCCTCTACAATATATGATATAATATTCACACAAAGATTTACAATTAACATCGGAGGTACAAATAAAACATGAAAAAACGTATTCTTGACTATAAACACAGCATAGATACATTAATAAAAAAAGATTCACCAGACACCAACTGGAAAAAAGTTATGGAAGAGCATCTTATACAGATATCCTTTTTCCAGCACGAACGTCTGATACACTTAATTGTAACAGTTCTTTTTGCATTAATGACACTTACAACTATTGCCATTGGTATCATTGCTGATTATCCATATATGTTTCTTGGAACAGTTATGCTCTTAATTTTGCTTATACCATACATATCACACTACTATTTACTTGAAAATGAGGTTCAGCATATGTATGAGCAGTATGATTTTATAAATAAAAAGCTATAATTACAAACAAAATAACCCTGTCAGGTACAATGCCGGACAAGGTTATTTTTATCTTACTTCTTTGTTTCTAATCCCACTTTACAATGCCTTCTTTAAACCTTTGTCTAAAATACAATAATTGCAATTCCAGCTCTTCCTCTGTAAATAAATCATCCACAAACACATCTCCATCATTAATGAATCTTATAATCTCATAGTTTTTGTCATTGCTGTATTTTTCGTAAGCATTCTCATCAAATGTCTCATCGGAAGCTCTTCCAATCCATTCATATTTTGCCCCATTCAATTCTTGTGCATATAATGGCATCTCTGTTGATTCAGCTGCCACAAATACAAGCTGTCCGTTGACAATTTCAAACACATATTTTTCTGGCTCATTAAAATCTGTCAGAATAATTTTGTTTCCATCAATAACATAATAACCAGAAGCCGCACAATAACTGAATATTTCATATTTCATCTTGAAGGTATTATACTTAGTATTTAAATACACACTGTATATTTGAAGCCTTTCAACATCCTCATATGTAAATATCAATTCTTCCTTTGAATTATTAATTACACTTGTCTCCTCGTTATTATTACAAGTATTGTACTTTACATCATATTCTCCAAACACACGTACCACTTCTTCATAGCTCTCCCCCTCTTCACAGATATAATATTTTGCACCATCAGAAATAGCTTCGTATACTGTGATTTCCTGGCCCGACGCATCATATAGCTGCTGAAATTCTTCCTTTGTTAAGCCTTCCATATAAGGAGCAAAGTAATTTTTAGAATCTGTTGGAACAGCAAAGCATTGTGTCATTGCCGAACCTTCTGCCTCAAATACAAGGGCATTGTCTTCGATAGAAAATACATACTTTTTATCTATCGACAATACATCTGTTAAAACAAGCTTGTCTTTATTAATCTCGTACATACCAACGGAAACCGCATCATAGATACTGAAATTCTCACTCATTCTATAAGTCTTTGTTTCTGGTTCAAGCATTATCCACAGCTGTACATCTTCATATTCGTGCTTGTATCTATATACACTTGTCTTTGTAAGCATATCATTTACAGGTGCACTGCCATCTTCTGTTACATTTCCTACTGTTTTATCCTTACTTCCTTCATCTGCATATGTCTTTGGATTTGTCAAAAAGCATACTGCCACAACCACACATGCCACAATTGCCATTGACATCATCCAAAATGCCGGTTTCTTATAATTTAACACTGTTTTTACTCTCCTTCCCACTGCCACCTCCCCAAATGCTACCGGGCAAGCAGCTATCATCCTATGAGACACACTACATGATAGTAGCGTTCTCGAATACTCCTTTTTGTCATCCACATTCATATACCTTATTACGCGTTCATCACAGGCAAGCTCAATATCCCTGCATAAAAATATATATGCAATCCATATTACCGGATTAAACCAATAAACAGAAAGTATTGCAAACCCAAGAGGCTTCCATACATAATCAAGTCTGGTCAAATGAGCATTCTCGTGTGCAAGCACACAATTCATCTCCTTCTCGCTAAGTGATGAAGGCAAATATATACGAGGACTAATAATTCCCAATATAAATGGAGACTCAATATTATCGCATATATAAATATTGTCTCTTAATCGCATTGAAACTGAAACCTTGTGATATATGCCTGCATATACAACAATACTGTATCCTAACAACAAAACAACTCCTGCTATCCATACATAAGAAACAGTATTCATAATATTTTTCTCTTTACTTTCTGCTACAATATTGCCTTCATTCCTATCTACATCCTCATTAATGCTTGTAGATGCATTTAAGCTGACACTAGTACTTTCAGCATCCGACATAACATTAGAATTCTCCTTAGCAATACCCTCATAAAAATGTTCACCTAAATACTGATTCACCCTATCATCTACCACATTAATTCTCGTGGACACATTATAGCTTACAGTACTTCCCTTGCTTTCACTTTTCATTGTCACAGTCTCAGTACTTGGTATCAAACTCAACACACTTTCAAATGAAATTGGACAAATAAGTCTTATAGCAACAAGTGCCCATAATATACAGTAGACAAATTTTGGAGCATTTTTTAACACTAATCTAAGTATAACTACAGCTAATATCATCCAACTGGCTGTTATACTCATATTTAAAAGCTTTAAAAATATTGCCTCCATAATTATTCCTCCTTAAAATTATCAATCACCCTCTGAATTTGTTCAATCTCCTCGGCTTTCAACTGTTTTCGCTTTGTAAATGCTGCAATAAAAGCAGGAAGCGAGCCTTCAAAGGTTTCTTCCACAAACTTCTCACTTTGCATTGCATAGAAATCCTCTTTTGAAATCACAGATGACACTGTACCATTCTCATTACGAAAAATGCCTCTTTCACATAATTTTCGTAATACAGTATAGGTTGTTGATTTCTTCCACTCAAGCTTCTCTAAACATATTTTTACAAGCTCTGTGGATGTCAACGGCTCATTCTGCCAGATAATATCTGCAAAATGTGATTCAACAACACCTAACTTCATTTCATTTTCTTTATGTTCCATATACTTTCCTCCATCTCTGCTGTACAACATCTTTACCCATTATGTAATTACTGTTTATAAAATGATCACTTTAAGGTTTATCAACAGTAAACCTTTCCTGCTTAGTTTATCGCCAATAAACCATTTTGTCAACTCTTTTTTCAAAAAAAGATGAGCAGCCTCAAATTAACCTGCTCATCTTTTACAACATTATCTAAATTATGCTACCCCATATTCCTCTAATACATTCTTTAATGCACTCTTGCTGCTGCTATGACATCTTACAATTTCAAGATTATTCTTTTCAGCCTCATCAACAGCACATCTTACCATCTTATGAGATACTGTGTTGGTAAATAGTACCATCAAATCCGGCTTTCCAATCTGACTTCTGAGATCTCCCGATGGTTGTGTAAACACCTTTGCCTTACAATTGTATTCTTTGCAAATCTTTTTATATTCTGATACCATTCTGTCATGGCCTCCAATTATAACTACGCTCATATTACCTCCTAAAAAAACTATTTATTGTAACATAGTATGTATCTTATTTTTAGTTAGTATACCCTAACTGCCGTTAGAAGTCAATAACTATTTTTTATTTGTAAAATATTACATTCTATGATACAATGATATTAGTTTTTGTGAACAATTTCGAATTATGAGGTGTTAATAATGGGAACAAATGAATCAGCAGAAAATTATCTTGAAACAATACTGGTACTTAGCAAGGAGATGCCTGTAGTACGCTCAGTAGACATTGCCAACGAATTAGGATACAAGAAATCAAGCGTCAGCATTGCTATGAAGAACTTACGTGAAAAGAATCACATCACAGTTACTGACGCAGGATACATATATTTAACAGAAACAGGTAAAGCCATTGCGGAGATGATTTACGAACGCCATAAGGTCATTTCAGAATGGTTTATATCTCTTGGCGTTCCTGAAGATATTGCTTTAGGCGACGCTTGTAAGATTGAGCACGTGCTTAGCGTGGAAAGCTTTGAAGCCATAAAGAAGCATCTTAACAAGTAGCTATCATTTCCGCTTCATCTAAAGGATATTTTTTTCCTTTAATTTCCTGGTAGGCTTCATGCCCCTTGCCAATTAAAAGTATTAAGTCTTCATCAACTGCAAGACTTAATGCTTTTTTTATTGCCATAAATCTATCCGGCTCAACCAGCTTTGTTGCACGCCCCATATTAGCATTATCAAAGCCCTCTTCAATGTCTCTTATTATATCTAAAGGTTCTTCCCACCTTGGATTATCCGATGTTATTATTGCAATATTCGAATATAACGCTGCCATTTTTCCCATTTCATACCTTCTATCCTTAGCTCGGTTTCCACCGCAACCAAATATCACTATCATCCGATTATGAGGATACTTTCTAATCTCAGTTAATAGTTTTTCCATACTATAGCCATTATGGGCATAATCGATTATTACACCCTTCCCACTTCCACTTTTCACATACTGCAGGCGCCCCTTTACTTTGACGCCGGCTATAAGATTAACCATCCTTGAAAATGCGCACACCGATCTGCACATCATCTCATTCACAGTTGCCAAAGCCATTAATGAATTATAAACATTAAACATTCCAGGCATTCCTATATGTACACTTTGACGACAAAGGGTATATTTCATTCCCAGTACATCATCTTCCTTCACATACTCAATATTGCATGCTCTGTAATCTGCCTTTCCCTCTACCGAAACTGTAGAAATGCGTCGACAAGGCTGCATGGTAATAGTCCTCATGATATCATCATCAATATTGACTATAACCCTATCACACATTTCCACCAGCTTCATTTTACAGCTTATGTATTCCTCAAATGTATCGTGCTCATTTTTTCCAATGTGGTCCGGAGAAATATTTGTAAAAAGGCCATAGTTAAATCTGATTCCATATACCCGGTCAAGCTTCAATGCCTGTGATGAAACCTCCATAACCACGCATTTACAACCATTATCTACCATTCTTTTCATATTCTGCAAAATTTCATAGGATGCAGGCGTTGTATTTATTGAAGGTTCTGATATCCGACCATCAAACACTTCAATAGTTCCAATAAGACCTGTTTTTACACCCAGCTTTGTAAGTAATTCCTTTATCATGTACGCTGTGGTTGTTTTTCCGCTAGTACCGGTAATTCCTATGGTTACAAGCTTTTTGTGGGGATTTTCAAAATAATTAGCCGACAATACCGCTAATGCTTTCTTTGTATCATCCACTTTCACCACTACCATACTCATCATATGGAAATTAATATTATCGGTATTTTCAACAACCACAACACGTACGCCAAGAGATATTATTTCTCCAACCGCTCTATGAGCGTCATATTCATATCCCCTGATGCACACAAAGACATCTCCCGCTTTAGCGTTTTTGGTGTTATAAGATAATCCATTTACATCAATATCCCCATTTCCGCATATCACTTGAAATTGCAGTCCTTTTAAAAGATTTATTAGCTTCATCAAATTAGTCCATATTGCTTTTTTTAATTATATGCAGAAAAAATAGATTTTATAAATTTATATCAATTTCACCGGTGCAAATAATGGTTGCCGGCCCCGTCATAAAAACATGCTCGCTTTTAGCATCATATTCAATGAAAAGGTCACCACCCTTTAAACTTACCCTTACCTTTTTTTCCGTGTACCCATTTATATATGCTGCTACCACCGCTGCACAGGCACCTGTTCCACATGCAAAGGTTTCTCCCGAGCCACGCTCAAACACTCGAAGTTTCATATGATTTGGCGCAAGAATTTTTGCAAACTCCACATTGACTCTATCAGGAAAGTAGGGCTCCCTCTCAATTTCTCTCCCAAATCTATCAATGTTCATATTGTCCAAATCCTCTTTCACAAAGGTCACGAAATGGGGATTTCCCATTGAAATAGCAGTGCCTGTAAATGTCTTACCAAGTACTTCTATTTTCTCATTAATCATATACCTTTTGTGAAATTTTGCCGGGATTTTTTCGCACAAAAATACAGGCTTCCCCATATCGACTCTCACTGTATCCACTTTATCATCCTTAATATTCATCTGAAGCTCTTTTACTCCTGATAAAGTGTCTACTGTAATCCTTGTCTTTCTGGTAAGCCTGTTATCATACACATATTTGGCGACACATCTTATACCATTTCCACACATGCTGCCTTCACTTCCATCGGCATTATACATTGCCATTTTAAAATCAGCCCTGTTTGATGGTTCTATAAGTATAAGTCCATCTGCACCTATTCCGAAATGTCTCTCACTTACTATTTTTGATACTTCATTTGGTTTTTCAACATTCTCTTCAAAGCAATTAACGTAAATATAATCGTTACCACAACCATGCATCTTAGTAAAACGCATAAATACATCACCCGCTTTCAAACCATATGAAATTTTGCGTGGCACCCAATCACCGGTGCCTCATTATGAAAGATATTCCTTTAATTTCTCATAATTCTCCTTTGCATCGTCATATCCTTGCTTATACAATGACATTAAACGTTCTTTGTCCTTTTCAATTCGTCCAACCTTAACCTGCTCCTTCGGTCTGAAAACAAATATTTTCCCATTCCTTTCAAGCTCATCAATCTTATCCAAAATTTCATTATAAACAATATGACGCTCT
The DNA here is from genome assembly GCA_964457015.1 of uncultured Roseburia sp. Classification (GTDB taxonomy): domain Bacteria; phylum Bacillota; class Clostridia; order Lachnospirales; family Lachnospiraceae; genus SVEL01. The sequence goes on from CAYWDL010000046.1 coordinate 10,540, forward strand.
TCCATTGCTTTTACAAAGTTCGGATATTCCTTGTATTTCATTCGAATAACAGATATGAGCTTATTTGGTCCCTTACGATATCCATTCTCTCTTGTAAGTATCAAAACTGTCTTTTTATTTCCATCTTCAATGGATTTCAAAACAGGAATCGAATCTGCCACTCCACCATCCAGATATTTTTTACCATGGATTTCAACAATATTTGACATCAACGGTAATGAACTGCTTGCCCAGACATAATCAATGTCCTTATGCATATCCACTACTTTAAGATACTCTGCTTTTCCTGTTTCCACATTGGTAGCTACCGCATAAAAATTCGAGTTTTGACCCTTATAAGTGTCATAATCATAAGGCAAAAGTTCATGGGGAATAGTCTTCAGACTAAACTCTTTTCCAAAATAATCTCCTGTCTTTATGAGATTTCTAAAGCTTGCATATCTGTCATCATTAATATATTCAACAAACACGTCCTTTGCTCTACCCTTTTGTTTAGAAAGATAACTGCAGCAATGACATGAGCCTGCCGAAACGCCATAACAATTGGCAAAATAAATATCTTTTTCAATAAAGAAATCCATAACTCCCGCAGCATAGATACCTCTGGTACCGCCGCCTTCAACTACTAATCCACCCTCAGTTAATCCGCTCATCTGCCGAACACCTCTGTTACATTCTTCAATTTAGCAGCGAGCTCTTCATCAAAAGCATCCTTTTTCATACGCCACT
>CAYWDL010000047.1:0-11025 GCA_964457015.1 uncultured Roseburia sp.
ATGTTGTTCCAAAGGTATTCATAGCTCATAATATTGGCAAATACCTGCATTGAACCTCTGTATTCGAAGCCTGCTTCCTTGAAGTCACCACATCTTGCCACATACTGTACCTGGGAAGATGTCTTGAGGCCTTCATTCTTCTGCTCCAAATCAAACTTCCATTCCTTTGCCTCAAGCTTTTCACTTGATAACATACTTTCTACAATATCAAACTTTTCTACAAGCTTGCCGTAGCCAGCCTTTTCAGCTGTAACACTCATGATAAGATTGTTTATGTTAAATATCTTTTTAGCTACATTCTTAAGCTTTTCAATAACTGCATCGCCATCATTTTCAAATGCCTTATCAAGGTCTACCATAAACTTGTAGAAAGCCACACCGCCTGTCATATCTGCAAGATATGAATCCTCACTAAAGTAAGACATCGCTCTGTTTACTGCCACAAGATGACCTGTGCTCATAATATAAGCCTGTGTCATAGACTTTGTTTCAGCAACGATTTCTTTTACTCTCTTCTTATCATCATAAACTGTATTTGTAACAAGCTCCTTAATAAGCTCAAGAGACTTCTCAATCTTGTCATACAATACCTTCGTAGAAATCTCAAATCTATGTGTATACTTGCTACTGTCATTTACATCATTGTAAATGCTTGTATCCACACCGATACCACCTGTTTCAAGATTAATTTCATTATTTAACGAAAGATAATCATAATTTACAGTATCAATCTTTTTAATTATCTTTGTAAGCACTGCCACATAAGGAAGCTCTTCTGCTTCAAGTACATTGGTGTCGAAAGACATCTTAATGTATGCAATACCATTTGTAGGTACCTCGCTGTAAATTGTCTTAACACCCTTAATGTCTGTTTCTTCCATAAAAAGCTTCTCTGGCAGCTTTCCAATATCCTCCAACTTAAGAAGTGGAATAGCTTCCAGCTGCTCCTTTGTTGAAGGCTCTGTCTGATACTGTTCAAGATGCTTTGTGTCAGCCACAATTTTCTCAAGCTGTTCCTTAGACAATGTAGCCTTGTATTCAGCAAGCTTTTTAGCAAGTGCTGCTTCCTTTTCCTCTGTTAAGCCCTTCTTAGGATTTGTTGTAAGAATAAGCTTATGGTTGTTATTAAGAATATATTTCTCAACTAATTTCTCAAAATAATCTGTATCAATCTTTGCTCTAAGGTCATTAAATACCTTTTCCATCTTAAGGTACATAAATGGCTTATTATCATCATATAACCAGCTATCCATCATATCCATACAATAGAAAAGTCCCTTTGGATATGAGCCAAAGTCTGCCTCTCTAAAGTCGAATTCCTTCTTATTCAGAGCGGCTCTTAAAGAATCCTTATTGATACCCTCTTCGATAATCTTCTTCAATGTTTCATCTATAATTCTAACGAATTCATCCTTCTTATCTGCCGGACAATTCTTTGCTGTAATTGTAAAAATGTTCTGGTTTACGGTTTCAAGACCTCCATACACCTCTTCACAAATGCCTGCGTCAATAAGAGCCTTCTGCAATGGTGCACCCGGCATTGAAAGAATGCTGTAGCTCAACATTTCCATAGCTGCCACAAGGCCCTCCTCAAGTACAGAGCCTGCTACTGTTGCATATGAGAAATATGTCTTCTTTTCATCTGATTCATCATTTCCTACTGCATAGAATACTTCCTTCTCCAATGGAGCATCAAAGCTCTTGTGCTCCGGAATAGAAGAATCCACCTCTAACGCATCATACTTTGATAAGTATTCTGCATCAAGCCAGTTAAGACGCTCATTGGCATCCACATCACCGTAGAGGTAAATGTAGCTGTTTGATGGATGATAATATGTTTTATGGAAATTCATAAATTCCTCATAAGAAAGCTCTGGGATAAACTCCGGGTCACCGCCTGATTCAAATGAGTAAGTATTTTCAGGGAATAAATTGTGATAGCCCTCTCTTGAAACCACGCTATCCGGAGAAGACATAACACCCTTCATTTCATTGTAAACAACACCGTTGATTGTAAGCTCACCATCAACACTGTCAAGATGATAATTCCATCCCTCCTGTCTGAAAATCTCGTCTCTTGTGTAAATGTTTGGATTCAAAACAGCATCCATATATACGTCCATAAGATTCATGAAATCCTTGTCATTGCAGCTGGCAACAGGATACATTGTCTTATCCGGGTATGTCATAGCATTTAAGAATGTGTTAAGAGAACCCTTAACAAGCTCCACAAATGGGTCCTTTGCCGAATACTTCTTTGAACCGCAAAGTACTGAATGCTCAAGAATATGTGGCACACCTGTGTCATTCATAACCGGTGTTCTAAATGCTATATTAAACACCTTGTTATTGTCATCATTAAGCAAAATCATAACTCTTGCACCTGTCTTGATATGTCTTAAAACATAACCAACTGAGTTTAATTCGCTTATTTCCTCTCTTGTTACAAGCTCGTAGGCTGTAGATTTTGTTACATCAAAATTCTTCATTGTTTATCTCCTTTCAAAACGTGGCATGTTTGCGTCTTTGGCGCAAACTGCCATGAGAAAAATCTTATTTTTCTCATTTATATAATTCTTTAAACACTTCTCTACAAAGTGATTTACTCCATTCAAGTGTAAATACACTATCCTTATAGATAATCTGATTTGTAGCCGCCAAATCTTCTGTGTAATCCTTTAAAAAGTATGTTGTAATCTGTTGTGGCTCATATGAAAGCTGTGTCACAAGTGGCTCAACACCATAGGTTTTAATGTACACCTCTCCGGTTTCCTTCTTGGCAACTGTAATCTGTGCCATGCCGCCAATCATTCTGTCTGCAGTTCCTCTTCCACTGTCTGCTGTTGAATTTATAAAATTACCTAATGAATAATACACAAGCATACTGTTTCCAGCTTCACTTGTAAGCATCTCTACTGGTTGTATAACATGTGGATGTGTACCAAGTACAAGGTCTACACCATTGTTTAAGAAAATATTTGTCCAATAGGTCTGATAATCCGAATAATAATGAACATATTCAGTACCCCAATGTGGGCAAACTATTGTAAAATCTGCAATTTCTTCAGCCTTCTGAATATCAGCCACCACCTTGTTTTCTTCAAGCAATGCCACCGCATAAGGCATATCATCCGGCAATGGTATACCATTGGTTCCATAAGTATAATTCAAAACGGCAATCTTTATACCATCCTGTTCATAAACATAAATGTCATTGTCATAGCTTTCCTGTGACTCAAACACCCCAAGAACCGCTACATCTGAATATTTGTTCCAAAAGTTCATACAATTTAACAATGCTGTTTTTCCTCTGTCCAATGTATGATTTGTTGCGTGTAATATCACATTAAAACCTGCTTTATAAAGAGCATCGCCTACTTCGTACGCTCCGTTAAAGCACGGATATCCTGTTAGTCCAAGCTCTGTACCGCCTAAGATTACCTCCTGATTTACAAGGGCCAAATCTGCTGCCTGCACCTCATCTTTTACATTTGCAAATAAATGGTCATAATTGTATGTGCCATCAGCAAGCTTTCCACTATTTTGAACATTGTCATGAAGGAGTATGTCTCCTACCATTATAATGTCAACCTCCGGCTCCACGTACTCTTTAGTAGTAGTTTCTTCCTCTGTTGTAGTTTCTTCTTCCTTAGTGGTTGTTACCGATGGTTTTGTCATCGGTGTGGTTGTTGACCAGTTGGTTGTAACTTGATTTTTCTCTTCACTTTCAGTTTGTGCCTCCTTATTAACACAGCCTGAAAGCATGGCCATCATCATTATTATCACCAAAAATGATTTTATGGATTTTGTGTTTTTCATTCTACATTTCCTTTTCAAATTTTTATATACTTTTTTGTCACTATATTCCAATCAGTCCCCGATGACTAAGCTTACCCGCAACTATATACGCTACAAATGTTAAAAGCATATCCTTTGGCAGATACGGTAACGCAATCACCAGAAACGATGTTAAAATACTTGTTTTGCTAATGCTGGCGAACCATATTGTACCTATAGCATAGCATACTAAAAGTCCAATAAATGACACTACTGCTACTTTGACTTTATTTTTATACCGTTTTGTCATACCCAGCAAAAAGCTAAAAGGAATAAAGCCTATAATAAAACCGCCCGTCACCGAAAGTAACACTCCCGGGCCACCCTTAAAGCCACTAAATACAGGTAATCCAATAAGTCCAAGCAATATGTATATTAATGTTGCCATCGTTCCATTTTTACTTCCAAGCAGAAATGCTGTCATGGCAACAGCGAAGGTCTGCAGGGTTGCAGGAACTCCTAAAATGTATATTCCTGTTGGAATAATTGATATTATTGATATTATTGCCCCAAATAAAGCAATAAAAACCATTGAATGTGTTTTATTATTCATTTGCCACCTGCTTATTGAGCATATTCCATAAGATTATACAACCTTGTGGCAAAAAAAACAACATTATACATCTTGATTTTTTATATCATTGTGGTATATTTAATAACCGTTGCTAAATAATATAAATGTTTACAATATATATGGAAGGAAGTTTTATATGTTAACTAACAGAGAAGACGTACGTAATATTGCAATTATTGCCCATGTTGACCACGGTAAAACAACCCTGGTAGACCAGCTTTTAAAGCAGAGCGGTGTATTCAGAGCAGGGCAGGAGGTTGCTGAAAGAGTTATGGATTCCAACGACATCGAAAGAGAGCGTGGAATCACTATTTTATCAAAGAACACAGCTGTTTATTATAAAGACACAAAGATTAATATCATTGATACCCCGGGCCATGCTGACTTTGGCGGCGAGGTTGAGCGAGTTCTTAAGATGGTTAATGGCGTTATCCTTGTTGTTGACGCATTTGAAGGCGCAATGCCACAGACTAAATTCGTTTTGAAGAAGGCTCTTGAGCTTAATCTTCACGTAATTGTCTGCATAAATAAAATCGACAGACCGGAAGCACGTCCAAATGAAGTTATTGATGAAATCTTAGAGCTTTTCATTGAGCTTGATGCTTCTGAGGACCAGCTCGAATGTCCATTTGTATTCGCTTCTGCCAAGGCAGGACATGCTATTTTAGAATTGGATGATACTCCTGAAAGTATGATTCCTCTCTTTGAAACAATAATTGATTATATTCCTGCTCCAACAGGCGACCCTGAAGCTGACACTCAGGTTCTCATCAGTACAATCGACTACAATGAATACGTTGGTCGTATCGGCGTTGGTAAGGTTGACAATGGTACCTTAAAGGTTAATCAGGAGGTTGTGGTTGTTAACGCCCATGAGCCTGACAAGAAAAAGAAGGTTAAGATTAACAAGTTATATGAATTTGATGGTTTAAATAAGGTGGAAGTTAGTGAATCCACAATTGGTTCAATCGTTGCTATTTCAGGTATTGCAGACATTCATATCGGTGATACCATCTGCTCCGTGGAAAATCCTGTGGCAATTCCTTTCCAGAAGATTTCAGAGCCAACTATTGCAATGCAGTTTTTGGTAAACGATAGCCCTCTTGCCGGTCAGGAAGGTAAGTTTGTTACTTCAAGACATCTTCGTGACAGACTTTTCAGAGAGCTTAACACAGACGTAAGTCTTCGTGTGGAAGAAACTGACACAACTGAAAGCTACAAGGTTTCAGGCCGTGGCGAGCTTCATTTATCCGTTCTTATCGAAAATATGCGTCGTGAAGGCTATGAATTTGCAGTTAGTAAGGCCGAGGTTTTATATAAGAAGGATGAAGCAGGCAAATTATTAGAGCCAATGGAGCTTGCTTACGTTGATGTTCCGGATGAATTTTCCGGAAATGTTATTGAAAAATTAAGCACCCGAAAAGGCGAGCTTCGTAGTATGTCCACATCAAACGGCGGCTACACAAGACTCGAGTTCTCTATTCCTTCAAGAGGACTTATTGGCTACAGAGGCGAATTCATGACAGATACAAAGGGTAACGGTATAATCAATACTATTTTTGACGGCTACGGTCCTTACAAGGGCGACATCCAATACAGAAAGCAGGGCTCTCTTATCGCCTTCGAGGCTGGTGAAGCTATTACTTACGGTCTGTTCAATGCCCAGGAAAGAGGAACTCTTTTCATCGGACCTGGTGAAAAGGTTTACTCAGGTATGGTTGTTGGCCAAAATGGTAAGACTGACGACATCGAGGTAAATGTTTGTAAGAAGAAACAGCTTACTAACACTCGTGCTTCCGGTTCAGATGATGCATTGAAGCTTACACCACCAAGAGTGTTGAGCCTTGAGCAGTGTCTTGAATTCATTGATACTGATGAGTTACTTGAGATTACACCGACAAGCCTGAGAATAAGAAAGAAAATTTTGGATCCTACAATGCGAAAGAGAGCTGCTAGAAATAATTAGAACAACGATTAGCTTGTATATATTACTCTCTCACTCCCATATTCGGGCAATTTAAAAGGCTAGTGTTCGCTTTTAGCGTACACCAGCCTATGTTTTTGTATACTACATATTTTACACCACAACTTGTCCATCCACTACACCAAATACAAGCTCCTCCACTCGTTCTATTTCTGCTTTTCCGGCGGTAGACTCAGTTATCTCTTTTACAATCTTTCCTTCTTCACTAGCCTTCACAACAAATTCTACAACTACCTTATCAGAATAGTCCACACCTAAGGTGTTGATATTTTCTTTTGCAAGTATGTACTGTATCTTGCCGATTCCATTATAGTCAGTTTCAACGCTATATTTTGCCCCCTCGAATTTCTCAAGTATCTTGCTGGCAAGTATGCCTTCCTTCACTGCTGCCTGATATGCACGAACCAGTCCACCGGTACCAAGAAGCACGCCACCAAAGTATCTGGTTACAACCACTGCCACGTTATGCAAACCCTGACCAAGAAGCACCTCCAGCATCGGTTTTCCGGCTGTACCCGATGGTTCACCATCGTCACTGCATCTGGTAAGCTCGTTGTTTTTTCCAATAACAAATGCAGAGCAATTATGCCTTGCATCCCAATGCTTCTTTTTTATTTCATCAATGAAGGCGGTGGCTTCTTCCTCTGTATTCACAGGTCTTACATAGGCTATGAATCTTGATTTCTTTTCGATTATTTCAGCCTCGCCACCTTCATATATTATCTTGAATCCTTCTGACATTTTAATAATTCTCCGTTATTTAAGTATTCTTAGTGTTCTTAATATAAATATGATTCCTAATTTTAGCATAAAAAAAATATGTTAGCAATGCGAAATAATTCAATGTATAAATCCCAAATTTCAGGCAAAAAATTAAATACACAAAATTGTAACATTATTTAATATTTTTACACTTTATTTATGCAGGCTATTTTGTTATAATGTTATCTGTATATGTGTAAAAACGAACTTTATTAAGTAATCATTATATATGAAGTTACAGAAAGGACATTTTTATTATGAATTATAGTAAAAAGAGTGTTGTAAATAAGCATAAGAGTCTTATATCAACCAATCGTAAGGTAACACATAAGATGCTCATTAGTTTTTTTAAATTACTTGTTTTTCTTGTAGTTTTAGGTGTAGCCGCTGTATGTTTTCTCGGACTAGGTATGGTCAAGGGAATTATTGACGGTGCTCCTGATATTGAGCATGTTAATATTGCACCGGTAAGCAAGCTTACTACTATTGTTGATGCAGATGGCAATGTTGTTGAAGAATTGGTAACTGACGGCTCCAACCGTGTACCTGTTTCCATCACCGAAATGCCTGAGCATTTACAGTATGCTTTTATTGATATCGAGGATGAACGTTTCTTGTCGCATAACGGCATTGACGTAAAGGGTATCCTTAGAGCAGGTGTTGTTTTCCTTACTACATTTGATGCGTCGCAGGGTGCAAGTACCATCACTCAGCAGTTGCTTAAGAACAATGTTTTTGAAGATGGTGGTTATGAAACAAACTATGGTGCTTTGATTAAGAGAAAGATTCAGGAGCAGTATCTTGCCATGGAGCTTGAAAAGGTTGTTAACAAGGATATCATTCTTGAAAATTACCTGAATACAATCAGCTTGGGTGCCGGAACATATGGTGTTCAGGCGGCTGCCACAAAGTATTTTGGCAAGGATGTCCAGGAGCTTACAGTATCAGAAAGTGCAGTTCTGGCAGCCACTACAAAAGCGCCATACACTATTAATCCAATTGCTAACCCGGAGGCAAATGCTGAACGTCGCGAAATAGTACTTAACAATATGTATGACAATGGGCATATTACAAAAGAACAGCTTGACGAGGCCCTTGCCGATGATGTTTACGCAAGAATTCAGAATAATACTGCCGCAAATGCTGACTCAACTCCTTACTCATATTTTACTGATGCATTAATCGTTCAGGTTCTTGAGGACCTGGTTAATGAAAAGGGCTACACAGAGTCTCAGGCCACAAACGCTCTTTACAGTGGTGGTCTTACCATTTATACAACACAGGATTCACAGATGCAGGCAATCGCCGACAGAGTATTATCTGACCCTGCAAGCTATCCTGAAAATTCCCAATATTCTGTTGAATGGAAATTCTCTGTTCTTACAAACGAGGTTGATGAAAATGGTGATAGAAAACAGCAGCATTATTCTCAATACGATATTTTGTATTACCACAGAACATTGCTTGGCAATTCATCTTTCAGATTATTATTTGACACAGAGGAAGATGCCAAGGCATGTATTGAAGAATATAAGGCTTATATTATGAGCGAAGGAGAAGAGGTTGTAGCAGAATCATTTACTACTACTATCCAGCCGCAGGCATCAATGACAATCATTGACCAGTCTACAGGATATGTAAAGGCCATCGTTGGTGGCCGTGGTGATAAGACAGCCAGTCTTTCACTTAACAGAGCTACTACAAGTACAAGACAGCCGGGTTCTCTTTTCAAGGTTCTTGCTGCATTTGGTCCTGCTATTGACAGATGTAATTATACAATAGCTTCTGTTTTTGATGATGCACCTTACGCATACTCATCCGGTCAGGAGGTTAAAAACTGGTGGGGACAGAGCTATCGTGGTCTTTCTTCTATCAGAGAAGGTATTGTCCAGTCCATGAATATCGTGGCGGTAAAATGCCTTGCAGAGATTACTCCTACAGTTGGCTTTGAGTATCTCCAGAGCTTTGGCTTCACAACACTGGTTGAAAGTCAGGAAAATAATAACGGCGGTTACGATACAGATATCACTGAATCACTTTCTCTCGGTGGCATCACCAATGGTGTAACAAATCTTGAAATGTGTGCTGCATATGCCGCAATTGCCAACAAGGGCACATACATTGAGCCTACATTATATACAAAGATTGTTGATTCAACAGGTAGAACTATTATTGACAAGACTGCTTCTTCACATCAGGTAATCAAGGAAACTACAGCATTCCTTCTGACTGATGCCATGCATGATTGTGCTACCAAGGGTACAGGTTACTCAGCAAATATTTGGGACCAGTACACAGCTATTAAGACTGGTACTACTTCAAATGAATATGATATTTGGACAGCGGGCTTCACACCATATCTTACAGCAGTTGTATGGAGTGGCTATGATGAAAATACAAAGCTTACTTCTACTGATTACAGAAATGTTATCTGGAAGAATGTTATGAGTGAAATCAATACAGTTAAGGGCTATTCTTACAAAGAATTCAAGGTTCCTGATGGAATTGAAACAGCGGAAATCTGTACAAAGTGTGGATTATTGGCAGTTGATGGCGTTTGTGATGTTGTCAACAAATATGGTGTAGCCGGAACTGAAAGCTTTATTAAAGAAGAATATTTTGCGAAGGGTACAGTACCTGAAGAGGTATGTATCTGCCATTCAAAATATACAATTTGTACTTCATCAAATATGCTGGCTTCCGAGGATTGTCCTGATTCAACAAAGGTAGAGAAAATATACCTGGATAGATTCCAGGGCGATGAGGGTACAACAAGCGATACTCCTTACGAGTTGCCTGAAAGCATAGAAGGAACCGAGTGTCCGGTTCACTAATAATATAAAATATTTACAAATTGAATAATCATTAACAAAATGACAATAATAAGCATATATCCTTGTGGTATATGCTTTTATTTTTGCAAACAACTCAATAGGAGGCACAAATGGCGGAACAAGTATTCATTCAACTAAAAAAGTATACACATATTCAAGAAAGCAAACTTACAATTAAAGATGTTGCCAGTATACTCTGCGATAATCAGTCAATTGTAAACAAGCTGAACTCCTTGTGCATATACAAATTCAATGGTGACAAGAAAAAACGTATTGTATTTTCTTCCCTTCATGTAATAAAGCATATGCAGGAGGCTGTTTCCAATATAGAAATCGTTCCAATGGGAGCAACAGATGTTATTGTAAAGTACGAGCCCCATCCGGCTGACAATAAGCTTTTAGAATTCTTAAAGGTAATATTTATATGTCTCATTTCCTTTGCAGGAGCCGGATTCAGTATCATCGCCTTCAACAGTGATGTGAATCTTGACGCTATATTTTACACTTTACATGAAAAACTAAACATAACTGACACAACATATTTTGTCATTCTCGAAATAGCCTACTCCTTTGGTATCCCTATCGGAATAATGGTTTTCTATAATCACTTTGGCAAGAAGAAATTTTCAACAGACCCTACTCCTCTGGAGATTGAAATGCGACTGTACGAGAATGATATTAATGAGGCTATAATAGATGGTGATAATCGCGAGGAGGATTGTTAGAATGAAGTTCATTATGGTATTAATCGGTCTTAGCTGCGGTTTTATAACCGCCGGTGGCATATTTGGTCTAATCACAAAATTAAAGCTAATTACCCGATTTGCTGACGCCACAAAAACCACTAAATATCTCATAAATTATGAAAATGCAATTCTTTGGGGAGCTACCATAGGAAATATAATTTACCTATTCCCTATATCTCTTAATTTGCCGTTTGCAAATATTATATTCATAAGTTTTGCTTTATTTACAGGAATTTTTGTAGGTTGTCTTGCAACAGCTTTGGCTGAAACCCTCAATGTTATGTCCGT
>CAYWDL010000048.1:0-10939 GCA_964457015.1 uncultured Roseburia sp.
TTCGCCATTCTTTGCTCTTACAAACTGGTCATATCTTTCCCCTGCTGACATTTTTGAATTGATAATCGATACTCTGTCGCCAAATCTGTTATAAAATCTAAGCACCGTCTGATAAGTCAACGCTATTTCCGGTATGAGCACAATGGCCTGCTTACCTCTGTTTATGACTTCTTCAATAATATCCAGATATACCTCTGTTTTTCCACTTCCGGTAACTCCGTGAATCAAATGCAATCTTTCATTCAATTGACAGCTGTCAAAGCTTTTCTTTATGCTATCTGAAACCTCTCTTTGAGCTTCATTTAAAACAACTGACTTCTTCACAGCATCCTGAATATTAATAGGATTTCTATATTCAACCTGACTACTTATCTCTATTATTTTTTCATTAACGAAGGATTTTATAACCTCTAATGATATTTTTAATTCTTTTACTGCCTTGTTATAATCAATCTGTCTTTTTTCAAGCAGCGTTTCTAAGAGTCTCAACTTTGCCACTGCTCTTTTTCTTGTAAATATTTCTCTGTATTCCTCTGCCTTTTCATTATCAATCACTAGTGTAATTGTTCTGTTCACCCTTTGATTGACTTCAAACTTCACCGGAATAACTGTCTTTAATGCCTGATTCATCGTTGAACCATATGTATTTCTAATGAACCAGGCTATGTTTATCAATGTGCTTTCTATAGGCATTGTCTTTTTGGTGAGACCCAAAATATCTTTTATTCTGCTCTCATCAAAGTCGACTTTTTCCCTGATGTCTACAACATATCCTGTGGTAACTCTGTTCCCATTACCAAATGGTATATCCACCATACTTCCAACTCTGACTTCATCCTGTAATGAATCCGGAATTCTGTACGCAAAAACTCTATCCAATTTTTCATGGGATATATCCACAATTATATCTGCAAACATTTGCCACTCCTTTTAATTTTATTGAGTTCTAAGAATTTTGAAACTCAAATGCCTCCACACAATTATTCATAAGCATTGCAATTGTCATAGGACCAACGCCACCCGGAACAGGTGTTATAGCTGAAGCCTTGTCTACAACCTTATCAAAATCAACGTCACCACATAATTTATTGTTTTCATCTCTATTGATACCAACATCGATTATAACAGCTCCGTCCTTAACATATGTTTCATCAACAAATTTTGGCTTACCTATGGCAACCACAAGAATATCTGCCTGCTTTGTGATTTCCTTAATATCCTTTGTTCTTGAATGAACAGTTGTAACAGTACCATTTGCCTTAAGAAGAAGCATACCCATTGGCTTACCAACAATGTTACTTCTGCCAATAATTACACAATGCTTACCGTTTACATCAATATTGCTTCTTTCCAAAAGCTTCATAATACCATATGGTGTACATGAAATAAATCCACGTCTGCCAATTGACAATGCACCAACATTCATTGGATGAAAACCATCGACATCCTTTATAGGGTCAATTGTTTCAATAACCTTATCCTCATCAATGTGCTTTGGAAGTGGAAGCTGAACTAAGATACCATTGATATCTGCCCTGCCATTCAATTCCTTAATCAAATCAAGAAGCTCTTCTTCTGTTGTTTCCTCCGGCAGTTCATAAGCCACCGACTTAATACCAACATATTCACAAGCCTTCTTCTTATTTCCTACATATACGGTAGATGCAGGATTGTTACCAACCTGAATAACTGCAAGAGAAATCTCCTTGCCCTCAGCCTTATATGCTGCAACCTTTTCCTTTACTTCATTCTTTATATCTGCAGAAATCTGCTTTCCATCGATTAATGTAGCCATTTAAATATCTCCTTTACTAATATAATATATCTTTAACCTTAAAACAGTCCCGTTATGATTCCATCATCATTAACATCAATGTTATAAGCTGCAGGTGCTTTTGGCAATCCCGGCATCGTCATTATGCTTCCTGTTACCGCAACTATGAAGCCTGCGCCTGCTGATAAATAAACCTCTCTGATATTTATTTCAAAATCTGTCGGTCTTCCAAGCTTTTTCTCATCATCAGATAATGAATACTGAGTCTTAGCCATACATACAGGAAGATTGCCATATCCCATATCCTCAATCTGCTTAATCACCTTCAACGCTGCCGCTGAGTATGTTACACCATCTGCACCGTAAATCTTTGTTGCAACTGCATTAATCTTATCCTTAACCGGTAACTCATCTTCATAAATGACCTTGAAGTTGCTTTTCTTATTTTCAAGTGTGTATAATACCTTTTCAGCAAGCTCAACGCCGCCTTCGCCACCCTTTTCCCAAACTCTGGCTAAAGCAAATTCACAACCTCTGTCCTCACAGAACTTCTTAACAAAATTGGTTTCCGCCTCTGTATCTGTAATAAATGAGTTTAGAGTAACCACTACAGGAACACCAAATCTCTGTAAGTTTTCAATGTGCTTTTCAAGGTTTACAATACCTTTTTCCAAAGCAAATAAATTTTCTTCATTAAGGTCTGCCTTTGCTACTCCGCCATTGTATTTCAAAGCTCTTACTGTAGCCACAAGTACAACTGCATCAGGCTTCAAGCCTGCCTTTCTACACTTAATGTCAAAGAATTTTTCTGCACCAAGGTCTGCACCGAAGCCAGCTTCTGTTATGACATAATCAGCCATCTTAAGAGCAGCCTTTGTGGCTCTTACAGAGTTACAGCCATGAGCAATGTTTGCAAATGGTCCACCATGAACTAACGCAGGTGTATGCTCTAATGTCTGAATCATATTTGGCTTCATCGCATCCTTCAACAATGCAGCCATAGCACCAACAGCCTTTAAATCCTTTGCTGTCACAGCTTTTCCCGAATAATCATAAGCAACAATTATATTGCCAAGTCTTTCCTTCAAATCATTCATATCATTGGCAAGGCAGAGAATTGCCATAATCTCTGATGCAACCGTAATAACGAAATGGTCCTCTCTTACAACACCATCCATCTTTGAGCCAAGTCCAACAACAACATTTCTCAAAACTCTGTCATTCATGTCAAGACATCTCTTGAATACGATATTTCTTGTATCAATATTCAGTTCATTACCCTGCTGAATATGATTGTCAAGTAATGCTGCAAGTAAATTATTTGCAGATGTTATAGCGTGAAAATCTCCTGTAAAATGAAGATTCAAGTCTTCCATAGGTACAACCTGTGAATATCCCCCACCTGCGGCACCGCCCTTAATGCCAAAGCATGGTCCAAGTGAAGGCTCTCTAAGGGCAATAATAGCTTTTTTATTAAGCTTTCCAAATGCCTGGCCAAGTCCTACCGTAACTGTTGTCTTTCCTTCACCTGCAGGTGTTGGATTGATGGCTGTTACTAAAACAAGCTTACCATCCTTATTATCCTTAATCTTTTCAAGGTATTCATCGCTAATCTTCGCTTTGTACTTTCCATACATTTCAAGGTCGTCAGCGTCAATTCCAATACCTGCTGCAACTTCTGTGATAGGCAACATTACTGCTTCCTGTGCGATCTGAATATCTGTCTTCATAATTTCCTCCATTTACCTTTAGTTATATTTTTCTTCAAACTCTTCAAGAGTCATTAACACTTTTCTGGGCTTCGTGCCCTCCTCGTTTCCAACAATTCCTTCCTGGTAAAGCTGGTCAACAATTCTGGCAGCTCTGTTAAATCCAACCTTAAACATTCTCTGAATCATACTTGTTGAAGCCTTTTCTTTTTCTATGACAAATCTTGCAGCATCATAGAAATATTCATCCCTTCCGTCATCATCCCCATCACTTGTCGCTCCACCGGCAGGCTGCGACTGTAAATATTCCTCAATTCGGTTATCATACACTTCATTACCGGCCTGATTCTTCCAGAATTCAACAACCTTCTGTACTTCCGCATCCGAAACAAACGCTCCCTGCAATCTCACCGGTTTTACATATCCAGAAGGATAGAAAAGCATATCACCATTTCCAAGAAGCTTTTCAGCACCATTAGAATCTATGATTGTTCTTGAATCCACACCGGATGAAACCATAAGTGCACATCTTGATGGAATATTAGCTTTAATAAGACCTGTTACAACATCAACTGACGGTCTCTGTGTGGCAATTATCAAATGAATACCTGCCGCTCTTGCCAACTGGGCAAGTCTACAAATCGATTCCTCAACCTCTTTTGCAGCAACCATCATCAAATCCGCCAATTCATCTATTACGATAAGTATCTGTGGCATATTTTCAAGTGGCTGACCATTTTCATCCTGCATACCCTTTATCTTCTCATTGTACCCCTTCAAATCTCTTACATTGAGATCTGCAAACTTCTTATATCTGTCAGACATTTCTGCAACTGCCCACTTCAAAGTATTAGAAGCCTTCTTAGGGTCCGTCACAACAGGCTGCAATAAATGTGGTATACCATTATAGACACCAAATTCAACAACCTTAGGGTCAACAATGATAAATCTCACTTCATTAGGCGTTGCCCTAAATAAAATACTCATAATAATCGAATTAGTAAATACTGATTTACCCGAACCTGTTGTACCTGCAACAAGTAAATGTGGCATTTTAGCAATATCTCCAAGCACAACATTTCCTGCAATGTCCATACCTGCCGGAAAGGCGAGCATAGATGGATGTCCTGCTAATTCCTTGGTCTCAATTAGCTCTCTTAAAAGTACTGAATCTCTTCCCTTATTCGGTACCTCTATACCTATTGTTGATTTTCCCGGTATAGGTTCAATTCTAATATCCGTAGCTGCAAGGTTAAGCTTAATATCATCAGCCAATGAAGTAATCTTGCTTAATCTTGTACCGGTTTCAGGCTGAATCTCGTACCTTGTTACCGACGGTCCTCTACTATAATCCGTAACACTGGCCCTTACACCGAAGTTCTCTAAAATAATCTCCAGATTATTGGCTACAGCCCTAAGCTCAGCCTTCTCATTAGGATTATTCTGGCGCATTCCCTTGTTAAGCATCGATGTGCTAGGAAGAATGTACTTCTTGGTTCTTTTCGGTTTCGGCTTTGATGCTTTTTCCGTAGCTTCAGCCGTTACTGCGGTAGCATTGCTGCCAGAATTTTCTGCTGAAGTTCTAACAGTTGAACCAGTATCGAAAGGCTTTCTCTGCATTGTTGCCTTTGCTGACTCACTTACATGTATCTGCTCTTTCGGTTTAAACAATCCATCTTCATCATACTGCGGCTCATCGTATGTTTTATCCGCATATGAGCCCGACAACTCTGTAATATCCTGTGTTTGTTGCTTTCTTGTTCTCTTTACGGTTTTTCTGCTGTTTGACACATTTTCCTGCTCAGCTTCATACTCAGCCGTATCTATATGCCCTCTGTACACCTTCGCATATTCCGGCATCTTCTCATGAATCTCATTAATCTCATGTATGTCCTCTTCGCTTTCCCTGCCGTCTGAAAGCTTCTGAATCTTAACACCTTTGACCTTTTTATTAATTCGACGATTTTTCTTATAACGTCGTTCTCTCACTATATTAGCTGAGCTTTCTTTTATCTTTTCAACATCATTCTTTGCTGTATCATAAACAATCTTACTTCCGGACTTAACACCACCAATAAATGACTTTTCCGTAAGAATAATCATCATAATAATTATGAGCAGAATTAATATAAAGTATGTTCCAAGACCTCCTACAACCGAGTATATTCCTTTTTGAAGCATAGCTCCAATTAATCCACCGCCTGTTTTTCCAGAACCGCATATTTTATAGTACGCAAATACAGATACCTCTTTTTCATTTCCAACAAAAATCAACTGTATCAATGCACATACAAATATAAACAATGCAATTCCTGCAACCAGCTTAACAATCCCCTTTCTGTTATTTTTGTTAGAAAGGAAAAATGATACACCTAAAAATGCCACAATCGGCAATATGTACGCTGTCAATCCAAAAAGACCAAACAAAAAATAAGCAATATAATCACCAAAAGGTGATAACAAGCCGAAATTTGCCAGCATAAGTAATACTGTCACCGCCAGGCCTGCAAGCAACACTATCTCATTCTTTATTTTGATATCTTCCTCTGTTGGAACATAAGGAGCTTTTTCAATAACCTTTTTATTTGCTGCCGGTTTACTACTGGTCTTCTTTGTAGTTCCGGATTTTTTTGTAGTTGTTGTTTTCTTTGTTGCCGGCTTCTTTGCCGCCGACTTTCCTTTACCGTTAGCCAATTCCTCTGCCTCCGTTTAACATAATATAAAAGCATAATTTTTCATATTATATTGTACTATTTTTCCCGACTTAATTCAACCCAATTAATTGAAAAAACGGATTGTGCAAAAAACACAATCCGTCCATACAAATTTCCCCTATTCTACAATCTTTATCTCAAGGAAATCAAAATCAGCGTAACCTCCTGTTCCCTTTGATGCGTAATTAAACAAGCCTATCCTATATCCCATAAAATGATCCAATGTATATAGCATTTTAAGATTACCACCAATGCTAACATAGTTGTCACCATCCTTTGAATAATAAAATGATGCAACATCCCTGATGTAATCAAATATCACTTTAAGATAAACCCTTGGCAGCTCCGTTTCTACCTGTTCAAAAATATATTCTCCTCCCATACCGTCACGCATAGTCATACAAATAAATGATTTACCATTCATAACCTTAACACCAACAGTACCAAATCTTGACTGCAATGCCACCAGACCTGCACTATCGCCATCTTTCATTCCACCAAGCTCTATAGCCACCGTAGCATCACACTTTGGTCCTACTGTGCGCTGTGTCAATGTATTTCTTGCATTTATAACGCAGTTTGTCAAATGTCCTGTAGTAAGCCTTAAATATCCCGGTCTGTCTGTAACTGACCAATTGTCATCATCAGGATTGTGATTCCACTGCCACTGTACTCCCAACTTATTTTCCTGGTAATCAAATGTATCACTCTTTACAATCAATTCCTGATTGCACTCCTCCAAGTCTACCTCAAAGCTTTCAGGAACCTTACCATCATCACCTAATACAGGCCAATCATCCACCCATTGAAGCGGGATAAGGTATGGAATTCTTCCTACGGCATTGTGGTCCTGGAACAACATCGCATACCATTCACCATTAACAGTATCTATCAATGCTCCTTGAGCAATACCCTTGTTATAATATCCCATATCATCATTGAGAATAATTCTTCTCTCATATTCTCCAAAAAATTCCTTTGAACGATAATGAACTGCCCTACGACGTCTATGTCCATCTCCTTCCCATTCAATAAAGTGCAAATGGTAATAATCGCCAATCTTGTATGCATGCACACCCTCACAGCGAAGGATTATGTTTTCTCTCGGAGTAGATAGCAGAATTTTATCAACTCCACCTTCCTTCTTACCTGACAAATCCTTCTCAAGCTCAACCACCCTTATGTCGCCCGAGCCTGAAAGAATATACGGGGTATCTCCATCAAAGAAAATACTAGGGTCATGCAACCATACATCAACAGGTGTTTTCTTCCATTCTCCATTTTCTATATCATCTGTTGAATAAATATATGTATTATTAGTGTTGTTACATGCAAAGCACACATAAAACATACCATTATGATATCTGATACAAGGCGCCCACTGTCCTTTACTGTACATATTACGACCATTGGTCATATTGAATTCATCATTTTCTTCAAGCTTATCAAATACATATCTTATAGTTTCCCAATGAACCAAATCTTTTGATCTCATTATCGGACATCCGGGACTCATATGCATAGTCGTACTTACCATATAGTAAGTATCATTCACTCTTATAACATCTACATCCGGTACATCTGCAAAAATCACCGGATTCTTAGCTACTGTCTTCAATTGTATCACCTCTCAAACAAATATATGTATATTATAAATAAAAACTTGAAAAAAGGCAAGTAGATTTGTATAAGGTGTTCGATACGCAGGCATAGCATGCTTCCGCGCGATATTAGACAACTGCAACACACTTGTGGTCATTTGAAAATAAAAAGAAAAGAACATACAGTTTCTTGCAAGCAATAACTGCATGTTCTCTTCTTTTTATCATTTAAAGCGATTTTTCGCTTGGCTCATTACTTCACGTCCTTGATTGAGAAGCTTATTCTTCCCATCTTGTCTTTACCTAAGCAAACAGCCTTAACCACATCACCTAATGTAAGTACATCTTCTACATGATTGATTCTTTCATTTGAAATCTTTGAAATGTGTACCATTCCTTCCTTGCCCGGAGCAAATTCAAGGAAAGCACCAAATTCCTTAATGCTGATAACCTTGCCCTCGAATACCTGTCCTTCTTCAAAGTCTGTAACGATTGTCTCGATAAGCTTCTTAGCCTTCTCTAACATATCAGCATTTGTGCCACAGATTGAAACAGCGCCGTCATCTGTGATATCAATCTTAACGCCTGTCTGGTCGATGATTGCATTGATTGTCTTACCCTTCTGTCCAACAACATCACCAATCTTAGCAGGATCAATCTGAATCTGGATAATCTTTGGTGCGAATTCGCCTACCTCTGGTCTTGGAGCAGAGATAGCCTTGCTCATACATTCATCCATAATTACAAGTCTTGCCTCACGACAGTTCATAATAGCACCTTCAACGATGTCTCTTGTAAGACCGTGAATCTTGATATCCATCTGAATAGCTGTGATACCGTCCTTTGTACCTGTAACCTTGAAGTCCATATCTCCGAAGAAATCTTCAAGTCCCTGAATATCTGTAAGTAATACGAACTGATCGTCTGTATCGCCTGTAACTAAACCTGTTGAAATACCAGCAACCATCTTCTTAATTGGAACACCGGCAGCCATAAGTGACATACAAGATGCACATGTTGAAGCCATCGATGTTGAACCGTTTGATTCAAATGTTTCTGAAACTGTTCTGATTGCATATGGGAACTCCTCTTCTGAAGGAAGCACTGGAATAAGTGCTCTTTCAGCTAAAGCTCCGTGACCAATCTCTCTTCTGCCAGGACCTCTTGAAACCTTTGTTTCACCTACTGAGTATGCTGGGAAGTTGTAGTGGTGCATATATCTCTTAGATGTCTCATTCTCATCAAGACCATCCAACTTCTGAGCCTCTGACAATGGAGCCAAAGTACAAACATTACAAATCTGTGTCTGTCCACGTGTAAACATAGCAGAACCGTGAACTCTAGGAATAATGTCAACCTCTGCTGCAAGCTTTCTAATCTGGTTGAGCGCTCTGCCGTCAGGACGCTTCTTATCAACAAGAATCATCTTTCTAACAGTCTTCTTCTGATACTGATATAACGCTTCACCGATAAGCGGTAACCACTCTTCATTTTCAGCAAATGCCTCTTCTAACTTTTCTCTAATCTGACGAATATTTTCTTCTCTAACCTGCTTCTCATCTGTAAACACTGCAACTTCCATTTCTTCCGGAGTAACAATCTTCTTCATCTCATCAAATAATTCTGCAGGAATAGCACAGCTTTCATATGTGTGCTTAGCCTTACCAACCTCAGCAACGATTTTCTCGATGAATTCGATAACCTTCTGGTTGATTTCATGAGCTGCATAAATAGCTTCAATCATCTTTGCTTCTGGAACTTCATTAGCGCCAGCTTCAATCATGATAACCTTTTCCTTTGTAGATGCAACTGTAAGCTTCAAATCAGAAACTGCGTTCTGTGATGAATTAGGATTGAAGATAAATTCTCCATCAATCATACCAACCTGTGTTGTTGCACAAGGACCATCAAATGGGATATCTGAAATAGCAACACAGATAGCTGAACCGAGCATTGCTGTAAGCTCTGGGCTACACTGTGGGTCTACTGACATAACCATATTGTTGATTGTAACATCATTTCTGTAATCCTTAGGGAATAAAGGTCTCATTGGTCTATCGATTACACGTGATGTAAGGATAGCATTTTCAGAAGCCTTACCCTCTCTCTTATTGAAACCACCAGGAATCTTACCTACGGCATATAATTTTTCTTCGTATTCAACACTAAGTGGGAAGAAATCTATACCATCTCTTGGCTTTTCTGATGCTGTAGCTGTTGATAATACTACTGTATCTCCATAATGCATTAATGCTGCTCCGTTTGCCTGTGCAGCTACTCGGCCTACGTCTACTCGCAATGTTCTTCCTGCGAGTTCCATTTCAAAACTTTTAAACATTTTTTCCTCCATTCCGAAGCGAAGCAAGGAAGCGCAATAAAAATCAGCTATGCTGTTTTTATCGTCGCATAACGGCACATTTGTGTCGCTTCGGCACAAATTGCCATGTAAAAAATCAGCACATCAGTGTAATTTTTTACATTTGTCTCCTTTAAAATAAATTTCTTAGACAGAAATTTCCGAAAACACTGAAAAACTCAAACATTTTCCAGCTACATTTTGAACTTTTCAGTGGTCTCGGCTGAAAATTTCTGTCTGTAAATATGGTTAAAGGATAGACAAGTTCTTTACTTGTCTATCCCTAACAATCTTATTACTTTCTGATTCCTAACTTTGCAATCAATTCACGGTAACCTTCAAGGTCATTCTTCTTTAAGTAATCAAGTAAACCTCTTCTCTTACCTACCATCTTAAGAAGACCTCTTCTTGAGTGGTGATCCTTCATGTTAGACTTTAAATGCTCTGTTAACTCATTAATTCTATAAGTTAAGATAGCAATCTGAACCTCTGGAGAACCTGTGTCCTCTGGTGTTCTACCATATGTCTTGATAAGTTCTGCTTTTGTTTCCTTTGAAATCATTTTTAAATCCTCCTAAAATATTACATTTACCAGACACCAAGTCCCGGTCGGAGTTGTCCTAAAACTTAGTGACGGCACAAATACCATAAAATAATACCACAACATTCTTACAATGTCAAACTTTTTTTAAGGTATCACCCTCACCGCCGCATACGGAGTTGTATAATATGCATTTCCAATTACAATACCTGTCTTTGGTGTGCTGGCATGAATAATCTGACCA
>CAYWDL010000049.1:0-10913 GCA_964457015.1 uncultured Roseburia sp.
CTTACGATACATTACATTCAGGTGTTCCTAATGCCATCAGAGTGTTTAAGGAAATGAGAGAAGCGGGTATAGAGCTTTCTTACTACGGTATCAGACTTGACAGCGGTGACCTTGCATATCTTTCAAAGAAGGCTAGAAAGATGCTTGATGAGGCTGGTTTTACAGATGCAGTTATCTCTGCGTCAAGTGATTTGGATGAATACCTTATTGACAGTTTGAAGACTCAGGGTGCAAAGATTACATCATGGGGTGTTGGTACAAATCTTATTACAAGTAAGGATTGTCCGGCATTTGGCGGTGTGTATAAGCTTGCAGCCATTTATAATGAGGAGACAGGCGAATACGTTCCAAAGATTAAATTGTCAGAGAATACGGCAAAGATTACCAATCCGGGTAATAAAACTGTATTTAGATTATATGATAAAGAGAATGGTAAGCTTAAGGCTGATTTGATAGCTTTGGCAGATGAAACTATTGATGAGACTAAGGATTTGCTTATATTTGATCCCATAGAAACATGGAAGAAGACTTTGCTTGAGGCAGGAACATATACAGTGAGGGAGCTTTTGGTTCCTATATTCGAGAAGGGTATATGCGTGTACAATTCTCCGGAGGTTATGGAGATTAAGGAGTATTGTAGCAAGGAGCTTGATACATTGTGGGATGAAACAAGAAGATTTATGAATCCACATGAGGTATATGTTGACCTGTCGGATAGATTATATGAAATGAAGAAGCAGCTGTTGGATGGTTATAGTAAACGATAAATATTACTACGTGGAAGGTTAAAGTATGGCGGTAAATGTTATTAGAAGCAGGGATGTGTATAATATCATAAGAAAGACCCTCGGCATTATGGATGATAAGGTTATGAAGCACTGTGAAATAACCGGATACATTCTTTATAAGATGCTGGAGGCGGAGAATATGTATACGAAGCAGGAATTGGCGGAGTATACAATGATTGGTCTTGTTCATGACATAGGCCTTATTAAGACTGCCTATAAAAAAGATTTGACAGAGCATATCACGAAAAAGGTATGGGCTCATTCCATTTATGGATATCTGTTTTTGAAATATCTTACGCCGTTGGGTGATAAGGCAAATATTGTGCTGTATCATCATTTGGATTACGAGAAGACTCAGCAGATTCCGGGTGATGATTGGAAGGTTACATCCTACCTTGCCCTTGCAGATAAAATGGATGTTTTTATGAGAATGAATGACGGCGCTATGGAACAGGACTATTTTGTGAAATATAGAGACATTAAGTTCTCGGATAAGGCATTAAAGGCGTTTTACAGGGCCAATAATAAGTACAATGTGATGGAACATCTGCAGGATGGAAGTTATGTGGATGAGTTAAATGATTTGTTGTCTTCAACACATTTCTCAGAGGAATATAAGCGTGATTATTTGCAGATGCTCATATATATCATTGATTTCAGGAGCCAGCAGACAGTATTCCATACACTTGCTACGAGAATATTTGCAGTTGAGATAGGAAGGCTTATGAACCTTGACTCATCTGATTTGCAGCTGCTATATTATGGATCGCTCCTTCATGATGTTGGTAAGATTGCCATTCCGTTATCCATACTTGAGGCTCCGCGAAGGCTGACAGATAGTGAGATGCGTATTATGCGTGCCCATGTTCAGATTACGGAGATGATACTGAATGGAGTTATTGATGATTCGGTATTGCAGGTTGCCATAAGGCATCACGAAAAGCTGGATGGAACTGGCTATCCGAGAGGGTTGAAGGATGAGGATTTGACTACAGTACAAAAGATTGTTGCAGTGGCAGATATATTCAGTGCCTTGTATGGTAAAAGAAGCTATAAGGAGGCATTTGACCCTGAAAAAATAAAAAGTATTATGCAGTCAGATGCGGATAATGGCAAAATATGTAGTGTGGCTACCAGTGTTGTTATCAACAATTTTGACCAGATAATTGATAGTTATGAAAAACAAAGAGAGGAAACTTTAGGAATATATGAAACTATCCTAGAGCAATATGAGGTTATCTATGAGCGATTTAAGAGATTTGAATAATTATAATTGCATAGTGATAATACCAATGTTAAATCCTGATGATAAGGCGAAGGAAGTAATAGATGGGGTTATTGAAAAGGGTTTTAAGAAAATAGTGGTGGTTGACGATGGAAGCGCCAAGGAGTACAAGGAACCGTTCGAGTATGCTAAAACAAAGCAGGAGTGTGTGGTTTTGACCCACCAGGTTAACCAGGGAAAGGGAAGAGCTCTCAAGACAGCATTTTCTTACATTATGGACAATGAATCTGCCTGCGACAGTGTTGTAACAGTTGATGGTGATAATCAGCACAAGCCTGATGATATCTATAATTGTGTTAAGCTGTGCTATGAGAATCCTGATGCGCTGGTTCTTGGATGCAGGGACTTTTCCGGAATTGATTTACCTTTGAGAAGTAAGTTTGGCAATAATCTTACATCATTTATATTCAAGACAATGGGTGTAAGTATAAGCGATACACAGACAGGACTTAGAGTTATTCCTGCAAAGTATCTTAAGATAATGACAGAGATTGAGGGAGACAGATATGAGTATGAGACAAATATGCTTCTTTCTCTTAGAAAATATCATATTCCTTATTTACAGCAGTCTATACAGACTATTTATATTGAGGATAATGAATCGTCCCATTTCAATCCAATAGTGGATTCGATTAAGATATATAAGGTTATATTTAAATATATGTTTAGTTCCTTGACGGCGTCGGTTATCGACCTGTTAATGTTTACAATATTTTTGGCAATATTTAATAACTTCTTTGAAGATAAAGGGGCAATATTAATAGCCACTGTACTGGCGAGGGTTATTTCATCTCTGGCTAATTGCATTATAAACAAAGCGGTTGTGTTTAAATCAAATAGCTCTATAACGAAGGTGCTGGTAAGGTATTACATTTTGTGTGTTTGTCAGACCGCAATTTCGTACATATTAGTTGCAGGC
This sequence comes from uncultured Roseburia sp., assembly GCA_964457015.1. Classification (GTDB taxonomy): domain Bacteria; phylum Bacillota; class Clostridia; order Lachnospirales; family Lachnospiraceae; genus SVEL01. Next base: position 2,993 of record CAYWDL010000049.1, read on the forward strand.
CTGACAAAGCTTTTGAAGCTTGGAAGGGTTGCTATATTGGTTACTATTGTAAAGATGGTGGTTGATACAGTATTGTTCTTTGTAAGCTATCGTATACAAAAGGGCTGGGTGTATAAGGAAGATGACAAAGCAAAAGATTAAAACGTTTTTTAAAAGATTAGGAATATTTCTTTTGATTACAGTTGTAATGGCGATAATGCTGTTATACAGTGTTATGTGGGTGTGTGTCAATGGACCGTCCACTGTGGTTCGCAACATATTTGTAATGTCGGTGAGAGAAACCAGTGCTATGGGATTTCTTGCGAATATTTTTCTAAGCGATGAGGAAATTGCAGCCATTGAAGAAGAAAATCAGCTGAAATCCACAGACGAGGTTACGGACACATCACTTATAAGTATTGGTAAAAATTCCGGTTCTAAGGATGATACATCCAATGTGGGAAATGGTGATGACGTGGTACAGGATAATCCTTTGGATGAAGGTCTGGAATATGTTGATGGCATAGCTGTAAAGAAGATTAGTGATAGTACATTTCAGGGTTATATGATGTTTGTACAGGACCCGTCGAGAGTGTTTGTAGGCGCTTCTAATGAGAAGTTTGATAAGGATACTCCCGGTAAAACCGTGGCAGAGATAATGCAGTCCTACGGAGTGTCAATTGCCATAAATGCAGGAGGCTTCGACGACCCCCAGGGAACGGGAGATGGTGCGTTGCCTTTGGGAATTGTAATATCTGACGGAAAGCTGCTGTATGGAAGTGAAAATGGCAGTTATGAATTGATAGGTTTCAATAATGAAAATATTCTGGTTGTTGGAAGGATGACGGGCAAGCAGGCGTTGGACAGTGGTATAAGGGATGCTGTAAGCTTTGGTCCGACGTTGATAGTAAATGGTACTGCCCTGTCGGGCATTGGCACCGGCGGCGGATTGAATCCGCGTACAGCTATTGGACAGAGGGCTGATGGAACAGTTCTTTTGCTGGTAGTTGAAGGCAGACAGGCAACAAGTCTTGGTGCATCCTATAATGATTTGATTAGGGTAATGTTGGAATATGGAGCGGTGAATGCGGCTAATTTGGACGGAGGAAGCTCTTCGGTAATGTATTATGATGGCAATTTGGTTAATTCTAATGCATCAGTAATTGGGCTTAGAAAAATGCCAACAGCATTTTTGGTGAGATGAAAGAGAAGAAAGAAAAGACTAGAAAAAGTAAATTATTTGCATTGTTTATGATACTTTATGTCTGTATCTGGCTTGTAGGCATTGTATATGCTGCGGACTGGGTGTGGGAGATGGCGAAGGAATACCAGCAGGATTATGAAGATGCCAAGGCAGGTAGTCAGCCGGAAGTATTTATGAAAAATCTTATTAAAGAAATTGATGTGAAGCTACTTGCTCAGTGGCTTGCGGAGGATGGCGAATTTGCGATTTCTGAATATAGCAATGAAGATGATTTTGAGAGATATTTTGGTCAGCTGATAGGCGGTAAGGAGCTGACATACTGTGAAAGTGATACAAAAAATATCTATGAAATAAAAGTGAATGACCTGACTATTGCAAAGGTGAAGATTGGTTCTGACAATGTACTTAACGAGTATAATTTTACCGGCTGGAAGCTGGTTGATGCAGATGTAATGTCATATATGTATGATACGTTTAGCAAGACAATTGTTGCAGATAAGAATTATACGGTATATGTTAACGGAAGTCAGATTTCAGAGGAATGTCTTATAAAAGAAAATGTAACGGTGATGGGAAAGTATATGACCGGACTTACCGGTGAACTATATGGAACGAATATATATAAGATAGAAGGCTTCCTTGTTGAACCATATATTTATGCGGTTGACAAAAATGGAAATAAGGTGGAAAATACAAGTGATGAGCTTGATATGGCAGAATATGTCAACAAGGATGTGCTTGGAATTGAAGCCACTAGAAGAAAACGTGTGGAGGACACATTTTTTGCATATTTTGAGCATATGAATAAGCTGAAAAAGTATGAAGAAATGAAAGCTTTTTTGGTGGAGGGAACAGATGTATACGAGCTTATAGCCTCGGCGCAAAAGTCTCTTGAATGGGTGGTTCCGGTTAAGAAGATAACCATAGAGGAGCAGGTGATAGATGAATATGCGGAATATGGAGATTCATATTTTTCGTGTAATGTGTATATGAATGTTTTGAAGGACTACGGCTACATAACAAAAAATGAATATTTTGATGCGGTGGTGCTTTTTAAAAAGGTGAATAAAGAGTGGTATATTGATAGCTTTATACTGAATTAATAGCAAAGGAGAGGTTGAAATGAGTGATAATTTAATCAATATGGATGATCTGATGGCTGCAATTGAGCAATTGCAGGAAACAAACACAGGAGGCGTGTTTGAGATGGATGAAGAGATGCAGGCTTCACAGAGACGTGTTGAGGAGTACATCAAGAAGCATGCGGAGTAGTGTGCATATAAAAAGTTCCGTTACTGTTTTACCAGTAATGGAACTTTTTTAGATATCATCTACGATGCATTTTGCTTTCTAATCCACGAATCCATTTCATCATCAATTATGTCAAAGAAGGTTGGCCCCATATCCAGGATGAATTTATGGAATTCTATTATATCGAATGCTTCAACCTTATCTTCTGCTTCTTGGCGAAGCTCATCAATTTCAAGATATCCAATATAATACTGAAGATATACTGCAGGGTCATCAATCAATGTGTTGTAAATATCAAGTGCAAGCTCATCGTCATATGAGCCGTATATTCCAAGAAAATATTTTACATCTTCAAGGTCCCAGCCTTCGTAATGAATACCCAGGTCTATTCGTGAGTATAACGCGAAGGCATATCTGTCATTTGCAGCAGCGTAAGCGGCAAGAGCACTATTCATTCCGGCAAATTCGTAAGAGTAATATTCGACATATGTTGCCCAACCCTCATTGTAGCCGCTGAATGAAAGTACGTTTCGTATTGGGGCAGGATTGGTGCTGGAATAGTAATAACATTGATACATATGTCCCGGAACACCCTCGTGAGCCAAGGTTGAAAATAGATTCATATGTGCATATTCTTCGCTGTTGTTAATATAAATCATATTTTTGTCCTTATTATCAATTGGCGGAACAAGGTAAAATGCAGGACTCATTGAGGCTTCTAAGGATTCTGGAACATCTTTTACCTCGTATGGAATGGCATCTGTTTCAGGGAAATATTTTTTTGCTTTTTCAATCTGCATTTCAATGGTTGCTTCCGTGTCTAATGAAGGATATTCGAATTCGTCAAATTCTGTAAATATATCAGGGTTGTCGCTCATAAGTGTATGAACAAGCAAAATACTGTCAGCAAGGCTTTGTTCAACAACTTCGATTAATTCCTCCACGGATTTGTCCGAGCCGGTAAAGTTTCGTACCAAGGCTTCGTAGTATTCAGCGCCATTGTCAAATTCAGATAAGCCTAGCTGTGTGGCTCTTGAACCCTTCAGCGTTTCGAGGGTATCAATTATATTCTCGTAAGCAGGGATGAGGTTTTCCTTGATTGCCGTTTCAAATCTGTCCATATAGGTGCTTTTGTCAGCTTCGCTTACACCAAAGGCGGTCAGCTTTTCATCGAAAATGTCAACAAGACAGTTGGTTTCCGGTTCAATAAAATCCTTACATTGCTGGATTACGTCATCTGCGCCGGCGTCAGTTAAAAAGTAGCCTTTCCCTGCACGATATTTTTCATATTCAATAAGGCTGTTCAAATAATCATCAACTGTTTCCATAAGATAAATGTAATCCTCAATATCTTCAACCGTAAAGAGGTCGTATTCTGAAAAAATAAGAGGAATCTGTGCCTGCATACCATTTATCGGTGAGAATAATTCGTCAAAAAGATATAAATCCTTTATTGCGTACAGATTCTCAATATATTCGTATACCGTGTCATAGGTAATCTGCTGCGTGTCATCTAATAGGGATGAATCAAAGGTTTTGAGTTTTTTAAGAATTTCCATTTGGTCCACATAGCTTTGTTCTATATATTCTATAGTGACAGGCTGTCCCCAGCCACGCGTGTTCTCATCAAAGGTAATGCCGTAATCTTCAGGATTTTCCAATGAAAAGTGGGTCGAAACGGAGCTTGCAGACATCTCTTTAATAAAAAGCTCATTCATATATTCGTCAAACTCTCTTCTGACTTGCTGAACCTCCTGGTCTGAGACCTGTTCTTTCTGTGTATTGGTATTCTGATTTTCTGTATCCTTTTTACAGCCGGTAAATGTCAGGGAGCATATGGTTATGACTGAGAGAGCACCGGCAATTAATTTTTTAATAGTATTATGTTTTCTCATATTATCCCTTTCAAAAAAAATTTTTATATTCCTAATATGAATTATATACATAAATAGGGAATTTATCAATGTTTTTAAAATGTCAATAGGAAATAAGTACTATTGATTTTGTCTAAAAAATGTGTATCATTAAGGATAGTCATTGCTTTTTCTTGGAGAGAGGAAAGGGCTTTATGGTGAAGAAGTTTGAAAAATTTTATGAAAAACATTGTATTGGTACTGGTAACTATTATGCTGGTGCTTCTGATGAATGAAAAGGCTTTTGCTGATGAAGAGATTTATTTTGATGAGGAGGGGAACCTCATCTACATTACCTATGACAAAAAGGCCACCTCGTCAGTTTCTTATAAGGCGATTGGATGGATACTAAAAAGGTATGATGCGCCTATTGATGCCACAGGGCAGCAGTATGTAATTGTGAGAAAGATAGAATATGCAGTTGAAGATCCGGAGAATCCGGCTTATTTGTATTGCTATTTTTGGTCGGACAGAGATGAGATATTAGGTGCGGTTGGCAAGGTTTCGGCTGAATGGCGGCGACAGCTGGAAAAGTATGGTGATACGATTTATATTGATAATGTTATGACGGTGTGTAATAGCAAGGTTCCCCTGGGAAATGTGGATGTAAATGGCAATTGTACCGGTGAGGTATATTTTACGTTGGCCGGGATTCAGGGGGCACGACCTTGGGCGAGACCGGAATTTTTGGAGTCATATTTCGATATTAAGCTTAAGTTTCCGATACAGACAAAGACACCGTCCATATCCTATGGTGGCCCTTCGGCCCAGTTGGTGTCCTATTCCAGTGAAGTAACCGGTGATATGAGTGTGGGGTCATATGAGGAAGGTAACGAGGAGTATGATGTGAGTCAGGCTATGCCGTCGGGGGAGAAGGTGTATTTTTCAGGGGAATGCACGGGCTATAAATATGAGCTTTCATGCATAAAATACACAATTGAGATACAAGTTCCCGTAAAAGTAGGTACTACATATATTCGTAATTGGGTTGATACAAGTGGAAAAAGTCAGAGTGAAACATTGACGGTATATAGGTGGTATCTGGTGCCAAAGACAGTTACATATAATACCATTAGTGCTTTTAGCTTGTATAATTTACAATCTGTAGCTATGACATCAGCATTGCTTAACGGTCAAATGACTGTTTACTCCAACTGGGGGAAAATACCGGTGGTTAAGCGGGTTTATGGTGATGTCCAAAAGCATACCATTGTTCCGACCTTTAGCTGCAACTCAGGAACTGTTGTATTGTCATCCGGTGATTTCAGAAAGCCTGCAATACCTGAGACTGACTATTCATCTGTTGCAAAAAAGGCCAATACATATGTGATGGTGAGAAGTGATTATCTGGTGGTTAATGGTCAGGTGATTTTGGCGGACAGCTATGGCAGTAACAAGGGGAGCGGTGTGAACTATATTACGCCTGGTGTACAGCAGGTATATTTGGATAAGGTGGATACATATAAGCTTTGCAGTAATGGCTTATATGATGATATTGTAATGCTTTGCAGCTACAAGGAGCAGGAGAGTGGTAAAGTATACACATATGTAAACCAGGATATCAATTCTGTAAATATTCACACGCCGGTGGTATGTACGGGAAAGATATATGGTGATAAATCCATTAATCAGGCGGTAACGCCGTCGTATAGTGATTTGGTCTTGGGTGGAGATGTGGTTGTAAGCATAGATTATACAGGGACTCATAATGATTATAAGGGCTATGGAACCAGGAATTATTCCGAATATGTTGGAAGCTCCTATGTAAGATTTGAATTTCCGATTATAGATGGATGTGAGGAAATACCGGCAGGTCAATGGATATCAGTGGAATCGGGTATTAATACATTTAAACTTCCTGATACAGTAAAGCAGGGCTCTTATACGGTGGAATGTAAGGCTGTTGCAGTAAATGGATATGAGTCTGCCCCTTTGGGCCAAGGGTATAATGCTAAAATGGATGAATATGGAGCATATAGCAGCTTCACGGTCAGTGTTATTGGAAGAATGTATGATTTTGAAGTGAATGATAATGGTTGCTATGTTGCAGGAGGCAGAGACAGAGATGGCATTGCGTTAAAGGATTTTGTGAAAAGCATGTTGCCTGATTCGTTTTCTGCAATAGAGAAAAAAACAGTGGATTTGTCAATTACAACATTGGGTGATTTAAGTGATAATACAAAGCTGGAGGGTGCCATAAAGTATTATTATCTTGGGGAAAGTAGTGAAGAATTGATACCGGTAGATTTGTATGAGATAGGAGGCGGCTTGTATTCTGAGCAGATAAATAAGGCTGACAGCAGTATTATCTTTGAGAGTGCAGATTGTGAAGATGTTGGGAATAATACCTATGTGTGGCATACGTCCTACAAACTGCCATATAATGTTGTTCCGGTGAAATACGGAATGGAAATAGATGATTATAAATCATTGATGGCGAACTATCTGAAAAAGGGAACTGTGTTTGTGGTATTTGATTTTACATTGGAAAATGAAGGTGCTAAAAGTCTGTCCTATATCAATGAAAGTAATTTTAAAAGAGGCTATTGCAATATGTGGAGACAGCAGGGAGGAGTGCAAAATCTTGATATTTCGGGGAAAATTATAAGCGTAAAGGACGGAACGGCATTTATGACCCGGGTGGGTTCTGACATAAAATACGATTATGAGGTAAATGGAACCCATTAAATCCTTGACAAATCAGCATTTTAAGAATAAACTTAAGAGAATGATTGACAATAAAAGGAAGTGGTAAAGATATGGATAAGAAAAGATATTATATTTCAACAGCAATTGCATATACATCAGGTAAGCCACACATTGGTAATACTTACGAAATAGTGTTGGCAGACAGTATTGCAAGATTTAAGAGAAAACAGGGATATGATGTGTTCTTCCAGACAGGAACAGACGAACACGGACAGAAGATAGAGTTGAAGGCTGCTGAGCAGGGCATTACACCTAAGGAATTTGTTGATGGTGTAGCCGGTCAGATTAAGGATATTTGGGATATGATGAATACATCATATGATAAGTTTATCAGAACAACTGATGATTATCATGAAAAGCAGGTTCAGAAGATTTTCAAGAAGCTTTATGAAAAGGGAGATATCTACAAGGGACATTATGAAGGTATGTATTGTACACCTTGTGAATCCTTCTTCACAGCATCACAGCTTGCGGATGGAAAGTGCCCTGACTGTGGAAGAGAGTGTCATACAGCACAGGAAGAAGCGTACTTCTTAAAGCTTAGCAATTATACAGACAGACTTATCAAGCATATTGAAGAGAATCCGGATTTCATCCAGCCTGAATCAAGAAAGAATGAAATGATGAACAATTTCATCAAGGCAGGTCTTCAGGATTTATGTGTATCTAGAACTTCATTTAAGTGGGGTATTCCTGTTGATTTTGATGATAAGCATGTTGTTTATGTATGGGTTGATGCCCTTTCAAACTACATCACAGGTCTTGGATATGATGTTGATGGTGATAATGGTGAGAACTTTGGTAAGTACTGGCCTGCAGATTTGCATTTGATTGGTAAGGATATTTTAAGATTCCATACAATTTA
>CAYWDL010000050.1:0-10726 GCA_964457015.1 uncultured Roseburia sp.
TTATCAACATCATCCTGTGTGATTGTCTCAGCATCAAAGCCCTTTTCATCTAAGATGATTGTCTTTTCTGAAAGTGTTTCACCTTTTTCAAGCTTCTGGATAATTTCATGTACTGTGCTTGCCTGGAATGGATTACACTGTCCATCGTAGTTCCATTTACCTTCAAGTAATGCTTCAAGAGCATATCCGTTACAGTCAAAGCCCATAATGATTACATCTCCACCAACACCATGTGTGATACCGGCTGCATCAAGAGCCTGAACAGCACCTGCTGCCATATCGTCGTTCTCAGCATAAATTACGTTAAATTCTGTACCTGCACTGATAACTGACTCAACAATTTCCTTAGCTTTCTCACCACTCCATTCAGCTGTCTGCTGCTTAACGATGTTCCAGCCTAATGTAGCTGCTGTGTCATCAAGAGCACCTGAACGACCAACCTGAGCTGCTGAACCCATAACACCCTGAATATGGATGATATTGTATGAATCGAGCTTCTGTCCCTTTAACCATTCAACTGCTGTTTCGCCTTCTTTAGCCATATCAGATACTACTGATGCTTCGTAAAGATCTTCGCTGGCATCTACTGTACGGTCAAATAAGATAACCTTAACGCCTGCTTCTTTAGCATCCTTTAACACTGTATCCCAGCCTGATGTAGCTGCTGCTGAAAGAAGAATGTACTCAACTCCGTCCTGAATCATCTTCTGTGCTGCTGCAATCTGTTCGTCATTTTCCAAGCTGTAGAACTTCTGCATATCGTATCCGTTTGCTTTTGTAAACTGTGCTTCCATATCCTTTACGTTAGCTGAACGATAACCTGACTCGTTAGGGTCATTGTTGATAATACCAACCTTAATCAAGTTGCTGTCGCTATTTCCACCTTCATCTGTTTCATCTCCGCCACATGCCACTAAACCAAGAGACATAGCAGCGATCATTGCAAGTGCTAATAATCTTTTTTTCATTTTTTCTTCCTCCTATTAAAAAAATGTTTTTCAAGTTTCTTGATGTTACAATTATAAAATCCGAAAGAAAAAAAATCCATTAAGATTAATAATACAAAAGTTAAAAATTTTATTTTATTTTAAGAAAAGTTGATTTTTTTATTCCAAAAGTTGGTTTTTTTATTTTAGTGGTTCAACTTTTCTATACAAGGCAGCTTTACATTAACAACCGTTCCCTTCATATACTCACTTTCAATGGATATTCCATATTGTTCACCAAAATTCAAACGAATTCTCTCATTTACATTATATAGTCCATATATATCATTTTCAGAAGGCACCTTATTATGAATGCGGTCACACACCTTCAAAAGTCGCTCCTCCGTCATGCCAATACCATTATCTTTAATTTGGATAACAAAGAAATCCCCTTCCCTTATTCCTGTGATAATGATATTACCAACTCCTCGCTTATTTTTTATTCCATGATACAATGCATTTTCAACCAGAGGCTGAATGGTAATCTTCGGAATCAGGTATGCCTCAAGCTCATCCGGAATATCAATCTCATACTTTAGAATATCCTGATAACGAACCTGCTGAATTTCAAGATAACTCCTGACATGCTGAGTTTCCTCCCTAATAGTAACCACATCCTTACCTTGATTCAACGAGCTTCTAAAGAACCCTGATAAGCTTTCTACCATACTTACTACCTTTTTGTGTTCTCCTGCTTCTGCCAGCCAGACAATAGCATCCAAAGTATTGTATAGAAAATGCGGATTAATTTGAGCCTGCAAAAGCTCGAACTCCGCCTTTCTAAGACTAATTTGTTCTGTTTTCACCTGCTCCACCAGCTCGTTAATCTTATCAATCATTGTATTTAGAGAATCATTTAAAACACCAACCTCTGCACCGGTTTTAACATCTGACCTGACATCAAGATTTCCCTTTGCCACCTGGTCAGTTATTTCACTTAATTGTCTGATAGGCTTTGTAATACTCTGTGGTATATAATAAGAAATAAAAATACAAATAAATGTAACCCCAATAAGAGCAACAACTGAATAGGTCAGCATATTAGCAAAAAACTCCTGATATTCAGCACTTGCCTGCTGTATATCCTTTATTTCATAGTAAATATACTCAAAAATCGTTTCCTTAAAAAGTGATGTCACTATTTGGATGTCATTTTCCCATATTAGAATATTAGTCTCATATTTATTTCCTTCTAAAAGATTAGCCTCAATTCTATCCTTATAAACCTCAAGATTATCCAGATACTTTTTCAAGCTGTTCAGACGTTGCATATTATCCTTTGTATCTGTAAACTCCTCCAGACCTTCAACAATACGATTAGCCTCCTCAAGCATTTCCTCCATACTGGATTCTTCGATTGTCTCATTCTCCACCACAAGCAGATAAGCCTCATAGTCGAAATCTTTTTTGAAATCAAGGCTGAACTCACTGGCAACCTCCACAGAATTAAGCATTTCTTCATACATTCTGTTTCCATCCCACAGATTGTATATGCAAAACACAAGGAGAATCACAATAGGTATCAGCAAAATAATATATGAATAACGAATTTTAGTTGTAAGAGTCGATCTTTCATACAAATGTTTTATTCTTTTCTTCACCTACTCCTCCCCTTCCACATTATTACCGACACGATACTGTGTAGGTGTCATGTTCTGAGTTTTCTTAAACACAAAAGAGAAATAATGAGGGTCCTTATAACCTACCTCACTGGCAATTATACTGCTCTTTTTGTTAGTGCAGCGAAGCAGCTCCTTTGCCTTATTCATTCTATAATCAGTTAAATACTTTATAAACGTCTGTCCTGTTTGCTGGCTGAATACCATACTTAAATGATTCGGCGAAAAATTAACATGTTCAGCAACCACATTTAGTGATAATTCTTCGCTTCCATAATTGTTTTCTATGTACTTTGCAACCTCTTCAACCACATCTCCATATTTATTGCTTGCAGACCTTTCGCGCAATTCCATAGCCTGTTCGATTATCCTTATAACATAATCCATGGCAGTCTGGGCATTTTTAAGTATTCCGGAATCCAAATCAAAGGCCTCAATTTCCTCCTTCTGCATCTGAATACTTTCTACAAAATCAACCACACCAAAATACGTATCCATGGTTATATACTGCCTAAACATATTGGATTCCATGGCACTTTCACGTAAATCCTTGAAAAAGTCGTCGACAAAGTAAACAACCTCTTCCTTTTCGCCCACCTTCAAGAACTCCTTAATTCTTTTTCTGTCAATCTGTTTTGTATCCACATTACTAATATTGAATTCTTTTTTCGCACCTTCATCCCGAATAATAACATCACTGTTTAAAATCTGGTTTACGTTTACAAAATACCTGTGCGCAAATGCCCTTCTGGCTTTTTCAAATGACCGCTTCAGCTCACTTAAGCGATTCACCGGCATACCAACTCCACCAAAATACTGAACATCATTATATTCCATCAGCATATTTTGAAGCTTACTTAAAAACTCATTTTGAAAAGCTGATAATTCTTCTTCAGAATCCCCCTTAAATAAGAAGGCCTTTCCTTCAAGATTTCTGTCAAATATAATAATATATTTCTCATATTCCATAGATTTAAGCCTCTGTTCAATCTCCACAATACTATCAGAATATTCATTATTCATATTATTTGAAGGCTTAATTTCGAACAATACAATGTTATACCAGATAGATGACAAATTTATTTTTAACTTTTCGGTAATCTCCATCAATTCCGGCAACGCTTTATTGCCCGTTATAAGATATTGGAACAAATCCTTACGGTCTTTAGAATAGTTTTCTTCCATTTCGAGCATATATTTTTCTTTAATCTCACGTTCCTTACGTTTTTCCTCTATTCTGGCGGCAATATTGTCAACTTCCTTTAACAATTCGTTTCCGCTTATGGGCTTCGACAAATATTCCGCAACACCTATCTTAAGAGCCTCCTTGGCATATTCAAAGGTTTCATAGCCTGTCAAAATTATAATCTCCATCCAAGGAAATTCTTTTTTTATCAATTTGCTAAGTGCCAGACCATCCATAAACGGCATCTTAATATCAGTTATGACTATATCAGGCTTAAGCTTCTGAATCATCGGAAATGCAATCTCTCCATCAGTTGCTTCTCCGCAAAACTCGTATCCATAAGCTTCCCAGTCAATATTCTTCTTTATTCCTTCTCTTACTACAAATTCATCTTCAACCAAAAATACCTTTAGCATACTTCACACCCTTACCTTTCTGCCTCTTATTTTAACACGTCAGCCTATTACTTTCAAGCGCACTCCCACATTTCCCTTAAAACTACTAAAAATAAAAGCTATTACCAAACCGATTTGTCCATTTGGCAATAGCTTTTAACACCATTTTATCTATTTCTCAAATAAATGATTAATTATCTCATGTCCTTTTGCAACAAAAATTCCGCCTTCAGCAGCTTCCTTTTCGTTGTAGTTCCAAGACTTATCAAGCTTATTTGTGCTATCATAAAGCATATAAGGAACAGGGTCAGAGGTATGTGTTCTAACGCAAACAGGTGTTGGATGGTCAGGTAAAACCAACATTCTAAAATCAACCTTCTCAGCCTCAAGGCCATCTACAATTCTCTTGATAACACGCTGGTCTAAATACTGAATCGCCTGAACCTTTCTCTCGTAGCTTCCCTGATGTCCCATTTCATCCGGCGCCTCAACGTGAACATAGGCAAAATCAAAACCATCCTCTGCCAATGCCTTTACAGCAGCATCAGCCTTTCCTTCATAATTAGTATGTAATGTACCGTCAGCGCCTTCTACGATAATATTTGTCATCTTCGCGCCAACGCCGATGCCCTTAAGCAAGTCAACAGCCGAAATCATAACACCTGACTTTCCATTCTTTTCTTCAAAGGATGTAAGAATTGGCTTTGTACCTGCACCCCAGAACCAGATTGAGTTAGCAGGATTTAGTCCCTTTTCCATTCTTTCAACATTGATTGGATGATTTACAAGAATATCATAGCTCTTCTTCTGCATTTCACGAAGAACCTCATCCTGAGGCAAATGAGCACCAATCACCTGACCTAAAACATCATGAGGAGGCGTCAGCGGAACCACTTCACCCTTATCCCAAATAGTCAGATGTCTGTAGCTTGTTCCAAGATAAAACTTATAAATATCATTTTCAAGACCTTCTCTTACTGCCTCCAGCAAAACAGCAGCATCCTCAGTACTTATTTCACTTGAGCTGTGGTCAATGATTGTCTTTTCCTCATATGGCTTATCGTCAACTGATACAGTTACAATATTACATCTGAGAGCAATGTCTGTATCCTTCATATCCACGCCGATGCTTAATGCTTCAAGTGGTGAACGACCTGTATAGTAAATCTTTGGATCATATCCGATTACCGAAAGATTTGCTGTGTCGCTTCCCGGACTCATTCCCTCAGGAATTGTATGGACCATACCCACCTCGGACATTTTTGACAATCTGTCCATCTCCGGTGTATCCGCATATTCCAATGGTGTTTTATTACCTAATTCTTCGATTGGCTTATCTGCCATTCCATCGCCTAAAACTACTACATATTTCATTGCTTATATCCTCGATTCAAATTCAATTATTTATTACGCCATTCTGATTCTCTGTTTTACGCCAGAAACTAAAGCTGCTGCTGCTTCATATTTTTCATGAGTCATTACCTCTGTGATAATAGCAAATTCATCTGCCACACCATCTGCTGTAATCACTTCAACCTGACCAAATGCAGCCTTTACCTCTGCAAGCTTCTCAGACGCATCTCCTTGGATTCTTACAAAATACTTATTCTCATCTGTCTTTACATCTTCGATAGCAATCTTTTCAGGCTTCCATACCATTTTAATATTAGAATTCAAATATCTTGCCTCTTCAATAACGTCAGCTACCACTGCACTTGCTGTCGGAAGCTTACCTGCACCGCTACCGTAGAACATGATGTCATCAATAACAGGTCCCTTACAAAGAATACCATTCTTAACACCATTTACACTGTACAATGGATTCTCAGCATCAATCATAAATGGAGCTACCATAGCGTAAACCTTTCCATTTACCTTTTTGCTCTTACCAAATAACTTGATTGACTTATTCATCTTCTTTGTATATTTGAAATCCACATCAGTAATCTTTGTGATACCTTCTGTATAAATATCTTCAAAATCAACGCGACTGCCGTATGCCAAAGATGAAAGAATTGCTATCTTTCTACAAGCATCGAAGCCCTCAACATCTGCAGTCGGATCCTTTTCAGCATAACCCAATGCCTGTGCTTCTTTTAACACATCATCAAAGGACGAGCCTTCTCTATCCATCTTCGTCAAAATGAAGTTTGTTGTACCATTTAAGATACCTGTAATCTCTGTAATATTGTCAGCTGTCAACGATTCGTTAAGCGGTCTGATAATTGGAATACCACCGCCAACACTTGCTTCAAACAAGAAGTTTTTATTCATCTTCTTAGCAAGCTCGATAAGCTCCGGACCATACTTTGCAACAAGCTCCTTATTTGAAGTACAGTAATTCTTGCCTGCCTCCAATGTAGCCTTTGCAAACTTGTATGCAGGGTTAAGTCCACCCATTGCCTCTGCAACAATATCCACCTCAGGGTCATTTAATATTATATCAAAGTCGTGTACAAGTACGTTCTCCACAGGGTCCCCAGGGAATTCTCTTAAATCAAGAACATACTTTACATTCACTTCATCTCCAACTCTTTCAGAGATAACATCCTTGTTCCCAGTAAGAACCTCGTAAACTCCTGAGCCTACTGTACCATAACCTAAAACTGCAACATTAACCATTGTTGTTTCCTCCAAACTCTTTATCATCCGCGGAAGAACTCGAAGAATTCTTCCATGCGAATTTTAATTCGCATCTTTCGCCAATACCTTTACGTAATGTACTCCATTACTGCCGCCCAATTCATCAACCATATCTGTTATATCCCCAGACGAAGGTATAGCAACACTCATCGTCAAAGAAGCAATTCCATTAATTGGAATAGTTTGATGTATGGTCAGAATATTTGCATCATAAGCTGCTATGAGCTTAAGCAAATTAGAAAGGATTCCCGGCTGGTCCTCCATCTGCAACACAAATGTAATTGTACTTCCTTTCGCATTCTCATGGAAAGGTGAAATATCATCCTTGTACTTATAAAAAGAACTACGTCCAATTCCAACGATTTCCGTAGCTTTCTGAACAGTCATTGTACTATCCTTGTCAAGAAGTCTTTTTGCCTCAATGACCTTCAAAAGCACTTCAGGAACAGCACTTTTTCTAATAAGGTAATACTTGTTTTCCTTCTCTTTATCGCCCATTTTTTACTCCGTTTGTGTTTGTCTGTGAAATACATTTGTTTTTGTACCAAAGAATATTATCATATAAATGTAGTATTGGCAAGTGGTTTTTTCTTAATATCTTCAATTTAGAATTCGGTTTGTCATATTTTCTTTGCCAATTGGAGTCTTATATTTCAAAGTGCAAAAAATAGTGACAACAAACTTATAAAAGCTCATCGTCACTATTTTATAATTTTCTTTTAAATTACGAACTTCACTATTCCATTGAATCAACCATACTCTTAACTCCAGCTTTTTCATCCGGTGTCAAAAGATTATTTACATCAATAGTAACCACTATCTTATTTCCAAGATTTACAACCTTGTCAATATACGCTGTTGTGCCGCCCTTTACAATAACAGGTGCATCATGGATGTCTGTAGCATTGAATATCTCTTCAACCTTGTCTACCTCCAATGCCACTGTAACTTCACCAGTGTCAACGATAATAAACTGCTTGACACCATCCTCATCAGGCATACCAAACTTATTTCTCAAATTATAAACCGGAATTATATCACCACGAAGGTGCATAATGCCCTTAATATAAGAAGCTGTATTCGGCACTCTGATTACATCCTGCGCATTTTCAATAGCTTGAACCTTTGCAATGTCAATTCCGTAGGTTTCGTTTCCTAGTTTAAATAAGACTGGTTTGTACTCTAACATATGTTCCTCCTTTTCTGAAGCGTAGCGCTCCTTTAATCATTATTTTTATTTAAATTTATCCATTTTAAATACGCATTAATAAACGGGTTAATGTTTCCATCCAACACACTCTGTATATTTCCCATTTCCTGGTTGGTTCTGTGGTCCTTAACCATTGTGTATGGTTGCATAACGTAAGAACGAATCTGGCTGCCCCATCCGTTATCTGAAACCTCACCTCGAATATCAGACATTTTCTCAGCATTTTCCTGCTGTTTCAACATATAAAGCTTGGATTTAAGCATCTTCATAGCCTTATCCTTATTCTTATGCTGAGAACGTTCATTCTGGCATTGAACAACTATGCCCGTTGGCAAATGTGTAATTCTGACCGCTGAAGATGTCTTATTAATATGCTGACCACCTGCACCACTGGCACGGTATGTGTCAATCTTCAAATCATCCTCATTGACCTCTACATCAACATCCTCTTCAATATCCGGCATAACATCACATGAAACAAAGGATGTCTGCCTCTTGCCTGCCGCATTAAATGGCGAAATTCTAACAAGTCTGTGAACACCTCTCTCAGACTTCAAATAGCCAAATGCATTTTCGCCATTTATCTGCAATGTAATGCTCTTATAGCCTGCCTCATCACCATCCAAGAAATCAATAACCTCATAGGAAAATCCCTTTTGGTCAGCCCACCTGCAATACATTCGATAAAGCATAGACGCCCAGTCACAGGATTCTGTTCCACCTGCGCCTGCGTGCAATGTAAGAATCGCATTATCCTTGTCGTACTCATCAGACAACAATGTGGCAACTCTCATTTCATCAAATTCGCTGATAAATTCTTTCAAAAGCTCATCAATTTCCGGAATAAGTGCTTCATCATTCTCCTCATATCCCATCTGAATAAGCGTCTCCACATCTTCATATTTTGTTTTAATAGCCTCAAACTGCAATATAGAATCCTTAAGATTCTTTGCTTCTTTTACAAGCTCTTGAGCCTTGTCCGCATCATTCCAAAAATCCGGCGACTCCATCTTCGCCTCTATCTCACTTATTCTCTGACTCTTATAAGCAAAGTCAAAGTGAATCCCTCAATTCCTTTAATGGTGTCTGGTAGTTGTTTAAAGTAAATTTAAACTGATCAAGTTCAACCACTAATGTCACCTCTTTCTTTATAGTTTTCTAACTTCCCTCATTTGGATATTATGTGTTATTCTCACTCCGATGTTCGTACAGATAGCTTTATTTGTTCGTCTTCGCCGTACAAATATAACTATCTGTGCGGGCCTACTTACGTCCGCAGCACTGCTTATACTTCTTACCACTTCCGCATGGGCATGGATCGTTTGGATATACCTTTGCATCCGCTCTCTTAACAGGCGCCTTAGCAACTGAATCATCCTTGTTTGTTCCTGTAACCTTAGCAACCTCTTCTCTTTCAATCTTCTGCTCAACCTTAACATTAAGAAGAAGTCTGACTGTATCCTCCTGAATGCCTGCTGTCATATCATCGAACATATCGAAACCGCTCATTCTGTACTCAACTACAGGGTCCTTCTGTCCATAAGACTGTAAACCGATACCCTGACGAAGCTGATCCATATCATCGATATGATCCATCCACTTTTTATCAATAACCTTAAGAAGAATAACTCGCTCAAATTCTCTAAACTGCTCGATATCAGGGAATTCCTGTTCCTTAGCCTCATACAATGCAATAGCATCCGCCTGCAATTCTTCAATCAGCTTAGCCTTCTTCATTCCAAGCTTGATATCCTTATCAAGCACTTCGCTCATATCTTTTCCAAATATAGGCTTCAAAAGGTCGTTAAGCTCCTTAACATCCCAATCATCAGACTTGCTATCATCATTAATACAAATATTAACCTTAGACTCAATAACTTCATTAAGCATATTCAAAATAGAATTTCTCATGCTCTCGCCATTTAAAACACGAAGTCGTTCCTTGTAAATGATTTCTCTCTGGTCATTGTTAACCTTATCATATTCAAGAAGATTCTTTCTAATACCAAAGTTATTATTTTCTATCTTCATCTGAGCCTTTTCGATAACATTTGAAAGCATCTTATGCTCGATTCTTTCATTCTCACTAACACCTGTAGCATTGAATACAGCAATCATTCTCTCCGAACCAAACAATCTCATAAGATTATCCTCAAGAGAAATGAAGAATCTTGATTCACCAGGGTCACCCTGACGTCCTGAACGACCACGAAGCTGATTGTCGATACGTCTTGAATCATGTCTTTCTGTACCGATAATCTTCAAACCGCCGGCAGCTCTTGCTTCATCATCAAGCTTAATATCAGTACCACGACCAGCCATATTTGTAGCGATAGTAACATTTCCATGGATACCTGCTTCTGCTACAATCTCAGCTTCCATCTCGTGGAACTTGGCATTCAACACTCTATGCTTAATGCCCCTCTTAGAAAGAAGTGCACTAATCTCTTCAGATGCTTCGATAGTAATAGTACCAACCAGTACAGGCTGTCCCTTCTTCTGGCTCTCAATTACTTCCTCAACGATAGCGTTAAGCTTGCCCTTTCTTGTCTTGTAAACGGCATCATCATAGTCAATTCTCGCCACCGGTCTGTGTGTTGGAACCTCAACTACGTCCATACCATAAATATTTCTAAATTCCTGCTCCTCTGTAAGAGCTGTACCAGTCATACCAGCCTTCTTTTCAT
>CAYWDL010000051.1:0-10690 GCA_964457015.1 uncultured Roseburia sp.
GAATGCATATTCACGAACAAGGTAACTGCTCCGGTAATTTCGGAAACACAGGCAACCATTTTAACCCAACTAATATGCCTCATCCAATGCATCTTGGTGATTTACCTGCCTTACTTTCAAATGAGGGCTACGCCTGGATGTCCTTTTTCGATAAAAGGTTTGCTTTAGAGGATGTAATCGGTAAATCCGTGGTAATTCACAATATGCGTGACGACTTCACAACCCAGCCTTCCGGAGATTCCGGAAGCAAAATCGGCTGTGGCGTAATAAAACCCGCTATCTAATACACTTTATCACACTTATCTCCCTAAGCCAGGTATTACCATTAGGACGCTTAATTGAGAGCGGTGTAATCATACAGGAGTGGGCGTTGATGATTGTTTCAGATGCAATCCTTGCAGTCTCGCTTATAACATAATACTCTCCGTCCACTTCTCCAAGATACAACATCACATGTCCTTGAAAGTACAGTATACTTCCAATAGGTGTATCATCTAAGGCGGCTTTCTTCTCTTCATCCGTGGCATTATCCAAGTCATATCCCTCAAAGGGCATTTCCGCCTGTGCCGCAGAATTTCTCGCAAAGTGAAATCCAAACAGCCGATACACCTCCATAATGTATTGCGAGCAGTCACGTGCATCATACATTCCACCCCAACCATATCTGTCTCCATTTAATTTAAACATTTGCGTAATAAGATTTCGCTCAGTATATGATAAATAACCAATATTCACATCCTTTGATACGGGAACAAAAGCGTAGCAATACTCCAGCATTCCATCTGCATTTCTTATTGGCACCTTCACAATATAACATTCATATGGCACCCTGCCACCCTCCGTAGCAGCATATTTCTCATATTCAACCAGTTCCAGCTTAGTTCCCATATATAATACTAATTCCGATACTTCAGGATGTTCCAAATCCACATCCAGAATTTCTTTATCACCTGTTACCAGCAAGAAATCTTTCGGATTCATATTTGCCTGCCACTGCTGAAAATTCTCGCAAAGCGCTATATTTTCCTTTTGAATCCATCCCTCGCAATAATGGCACCTTATGTAATACCACTGTCCATCATCACTTTCATCAAGTATAACTATGGGTTCATTCAATAAAATACTGCTAACCTGTAACTGACAAAATAGTTCACTGCCCGAATCATCCGGTAGCACCTCATTGGTAGGCTCCTTACGAATACTGGCTCTCCTGACGGTATAGCCGTATCCTGCAGCTTCATTAATTGATTCATCTTCCCAAAATTCATTGGTTTTAAATTGTTTATTCCATATAGAAATTTCAAGACGCGACATTATAACCTCATCAGGCTCCTCCTGCCTTGAAATCCAGTAATCTGCATATAGCATTTCTGTTGACACATTATCTGCTGTTCGGATAAAATCATTAGCTGCTAATTGATTATCTTTTTGCGATGTCCGACTTTTATTCTGCCCTTCTGTTACTTTTATGTAAATTATTATCAAGATTAAAATTGCCACTAAAAATAGTATTATAAACAAATCTTTTTTTCTCATTTTATATTGCCATCTTTCAAAATAATTACTTATATGACAATATATAATCATCATTTAAAAATATGCAAAATTCGTTGGTTTTAAGCCAACAAGAACCCGTCAAATTGGCAGGTTCTTGTTATCTTTAATTATGTTTTTTCATCACAGCCCTAAACTGTATTCTTCTTACTCCTTCAATTTTTTCAAAATCAATATCATAATTCTGCGCCTCTTCATTGACTTTTACTATGGTACCTTCGCCAAACACAGGATGTGTAACCACATCACCTACATCAAACTGTGTCTTTGGAACCATCGGTGTCGAAACTGACGAACTCATAATTCGACTACCATTTATACAATTAAGAAGCTTGGCATCCACATTGCCCAAAAACTCTGACTGACGTGCAGGAAACGAACCACCCTTCATCTCATAGCTACTCAAGTACAACTTTTCTTTAGCCCTTGTGATAGCCACATAAAATAGACGACGCTCCTCCTCCATCTCATCTTCATTGCGAAGTCGCTTACTTGGAAACTGACCCTCAACCAAGCCATTTACAAACACCGTATCAAATTCCAAGCCCTTTGCAGTATGAATAGTCATAACTCGCACAACATCCTTCGCCGTATCATCATCCTGCTGGGTAAACAGCGCAAAATGTGCAAGTAGCTCATCCAATGAAAGCTTATCCTGATTGTCCTCCTCTAACGCCGACACAGTCAATATAAACTCTGATACATTATCTAACTTTCGCTGGTCCACATCCTGCTCAAGCTCTGCCCTGTATCCAATATCCAAAATCTTATTAACAAGCCCCTTTGCAGAATAATCCCTATATGTCCTTTGAAGCTCCAAAATACCATTATAATACTCAACAATCGACTGACTTTTTATCTTTCCCTGCTCAATCCATTGACCAAGAGCCTCAATCAACCTTATCCCCTGCTCCTTGGCATAAAACTTGAGATTTTCCACAGACTTCTTACCAAAGCCTCTTCTCGGATGCTGAATAGTCCATATAAAATCCAAGTCATTTGCCGAATAAATCATTCTCAAATAGGCCAACACAGTCTTTATCTCCTCAGAGCTGTAGAACTGTGCTCCATTCAAAATCTTATACGGAATCTTTCGCTGGATAAAAGCTTCCTCCAGAGCACGAGTCTGGGATGATGCCCTTACAAGCACTACATGGTCCAGGTATCTCTTAGATGTACTCTCTCCACCTTTGCCACCATTTCCACGAACCCCATCAGCTATCACGTCAGCAATCCACAAGGCCTCATCCTTCTCTGTCTTAAGATTATTGTAAACTGGCTTTTGTCCTGTTGGATTATTGGTAAACATCTTTTTCTCAAGCCTGTTCTCGTTATTGATAATAAGGGAATTGGCCAGCGCCACAATTTCCGGTGTGCTTCTGAAGTTCTCACTTAAAAAGAAATCATACACATGCTTATACTGCTGGTGAAAGTTCACCATATAATCAACCTTCGAACCACGCCATCCATAAATACACTGGTCATCGTCCCCCACAACAGTCAGATTCTTAAACTTTCCTCCAAGAAGCTCAAGCAGCTGATTCTGCCTCATATTCACATCCTGATACTCATCGCAGAGAATATACTGACACCTGTCCTGCCACTTCTCCAAGGCCTCCGGATACTTTTCCAAAATATAAATGGCAAAATTAATAATATCATCAAAATCCAGCACATAATTATCCCTCTGCTTAAGCAGATAATTATAATAAACCTTATGAAATGGGTCAGCTGCCTGTTCCACAAGACTCAAAAGCTCACCTTTATCATTGCCCTCCATAAGCTCTATATAACCCTGCTTAAGCTTACGCTCCCCAATCTTCTCCATATAATTCTTGGCATTAAAATCCTTCAGCGCCAACTGAAGCTCCTCCGCCACCTCGCGAATTAGGTCAATCTGGTCCTTTTTATCCAATATGGTAAATGTCTTTGGATAAGACATTCTATAAATCTCTTCCTTTAAAAGCTTATTGCAAAAGCCATGAAATGTCCCTGTAAAGCAGGTAGCCTCATCCCCAATAATCTCCCTCAAACGTCTCGTCATAGACGCAGCTGCCTTATTGGTAAACGTCAGTGCCACAATAGACGACGGCTCCACATACAATTCCGTAATAAGATAAGCCATACGATGGGTAATAGAAAATGTTTTTCCCGACCCCGGCACAGCTCCACAACGAATAAATCCTTCTGTACTTTTTATTAAATCCATCTGTTCCTTTGTAGCGTTATACATACCAATCTTCCTTCTTAATCTCCTAACTACTATACATTCTAACATACTATTGAAAAAATAGCTACACAAAAATCGAAAGCTTGTTCTATTTTTTATTTTCTAAAATTTTATCCTATTTGGTGCCTTTGTAATAATCTTTTTATATGATATAATGGCTTTAATTGAAACCAATGATTATTTACGAAAGGATGTAACGACTATGAAAAGAATATATTTATTAATTATTACAATGACATTGCTTTTAGCCGGATGTGGTGTTCGTGAAAATGCTGCCGAAAATAACAACAGCTCTTCTTCCAAAAAATCTACTGAAACCACAGTAATCATTGCTAACAATGACCATGAAACCGAAGATACAACCACAAAATCGCAACCGGATACTCAAGTTTCAGATTCAACACAGAAAACAGGTGATACTTCGTCATCGACTACTTCAAAAAGCCCTGACGATACGCAAGAGTCTACTACAACACAGCCCCCTACTACTACACAGGCTCCTACCACTACACAGGCTCCTTCAACCACACCAGCTCCTACAACCACGCAGGCTCCTACGCAGCCGGCAACAGAAGCAACCACTTCAAAATATTTTGTTAGGTACACAGAAGATTCTTCCTCTACAACTGAAAATTACAAATATGGCTTAAAGAAAACAACCACTACGTACAGATATTATGAGGAATATTCAGATGGTTCAAAGGTGGAATATTACTCTTACTCAACAGACAGCTATGATTCTTCAGGATACAATGCCACTGATGCGGACCTTTTAAGCGAAAGTAATACCAAATCAGCCGCTAACATGGCTTACTACAATGAAGTTTTAACATTAGTAAATGAGATTCGTGCTGAAGTCGACGCCTCACCACTTACACTTGATACAAGCCTGTGTCAAGCTGCAACTATGCGTGCCGTCGAAATGAATTATTCAGATATTTTCTCTCATACAAGACCAAATGGTACAAGCTGTTTTTCAGTTTTTGACACCTACAATATAAGCTATTGGAGTTGTGGTGAAAATATTGCCGCTGGTTACGGCTCACCTGTCGCTGTTGTTACCGGTTGGAAGAATTCGCCAGGTCATTATGCAAATATGATTAATTCAGACTTTACAAAACTTGGCGTCGGCTTGAGCGACGAAGCTACAGGTTCTTATGGAAAGTATTGGGTACAGATGTTTACAAGCTAAATAGATAAAAAACTACTGCCGTATAAATGATATTCACTATCATTTATACGGCAATTTTTTATATTAAACCTTTCACCTCAAGCAATTCCTTCAATCCACTCCCTTTTCGCAATAACCTCCACCCATTCCTTAGGTATCCCATCATATCCATAATATAATCCCGCAAGTCCACCAGCCACAGCTGCTATAGTATCTGTATCTCCACCTAAGTTCACAGCCTTCAGTACACATTCCCTGTAAGAATCTGTATTTACCAGGCACCACACTGCTGCCTCTAATGTGTCCACCACATACCCTGTGCTTCGTATTGCAGCTTCTTCTGTTTTCAGCATTTCATATGGCTTGAAGATTCTTTTATAATAGTTCAATTCACTTCTTTTATGATAATAATCCAAAGCATTTTCCATTCCCTTAAGCAATCTTTCGTTTAACTCGCCTTCACCATCCAATATTGCCTTCGCCATAAAGTAATACAAGCTACAACCAATACTTGAACGTACGTGACCATGTGTCAATTCTGCCACCGTGTATATATTCTGAATCGCTTCATTTTCACTTAGTTGTCCCGCTCTTTGAAGCTCATAGTTATATAGCACCACCGGCATAATTCGCATCAGCGCTCCATTTCCGTTGGAGTAATCACCCTTCATTCCCCAATCCTTTGTGTCGGGCTCTTCCAAAAATTTCCTTATGGCGCATTGGCAAGTAACTCCCGCATCAAAGGCGTAACCATATGGTGTGTACATTCCTTCGTTAAGCCACTCAGCAAATTTAAGCATTATATCTTCCCTATCGATTCCGTTATTCTCTCTAAGACTCAATAAGGTCGCCAATGTCATACTGCTATCGTCGGACCAAGTCCCCTTGGGCTGGTTATAGGTTCCAAATCCCCTCATATCTACCACTGGGACACTTGCCAGCTCCTCTCTGCTACGAAACTCAACTGGCACTCCAAGGGCGTCGCCTACCACAACGCCCATTATTCCATCTAACCAAATATTTTTCACACTATCCCTACTTTCTATGTCTCTTCTTATAATCTTTCTCGATTTCTTCCTTCCATTCACCTGCATCAAGGCAGCATTCCATTTCCATCACATCACATTTTCTTACATTGCTTATAGCTTTGGTAATGGCGCTGAAGTTAACCTGCGTTCCAACACTGTCACACTCATAATTTACCGCTCGTTGTGGCGCAATTCCAAATCTCCCTGCCACCTCTATGGCATCAATATTTGCTCCCAGGAAAATGAATTCCCACCCGTATTTCTTCTTTTGACGTTCAACCATACTCTTCACTTTATCGTATGAATATCTGCGGCTTGAGTTCTCCATTCCATCAGTTGTAATGACAAACAATGTTTTCTCTGGTCTGTCCTCTTCTCTAGCATATTTGTGAACATTTCCAATGTGATGAATAGCACCTCCTACCGCATCCAATAAAGCTGTACAGCCTCTTACATAATAATCCTTCTCAGTTATAGGCTTAATATCATCAATTTTTACTCTGTCGTGCAAAACGTCCTGCTGGTCATCAAATAGTACCGTAGAAATAATTGCTTCCCCCTCTTCTTTTTTCTGCTTTTCAATCATTGAGTTATAACCTCCGATTGTATCCGCTTCCAAGCCTGACATTGAGCCACTTCTGTCCAAAATAAATATGATTTCTGTTAAGTTCTTCTTCATAAATTTATACCTCCGTTTTGTGTGTTTTTTGTTAATTAAACTATACAACACGGAGGTTTTAAAAAAGTCGCATGATAAGCGACTTTTTTAATTTACATTTTTTATTATTCACAACAGAAAAATTGGTCTAGTTCCAAATCATACAGTACACAATCCACCCTATATAAATTGTATATTTTATGCTCAATTACATACACCATTGCCCAATCAAACTTACTGGCTGGTGAAAAGGCAAATCCTGCACTGGCAAGCAAATCCTTTGTCTCATCTAACGACAATTCTAACGACAGTGCAAATGCAAATACCGTATGCTTGCTTGGCTGATAATTCACATTATTTCTTATCTTGCTAAAGAATTTTTTATCCTTACCAGCCTTCTTATATACATCCACGTCATTTCGTCCGCGTTCATCAATCAAACGAAACAACTGCTGTTGAAAAGTCTCGCCGATATTATTCATCAAATCCTCAAGAGAACGTTTTGAAGCCATAGTTTGCAGCTTCGGCGCTGCCATGCTTTGGGAGGCTTGCGGAAATATTGACTGTGTTGGTCTAGAACTTTGTTCTGACACAGACAATACTCTGCTTGTGCAATCTTCCTCTTGCTCATCATCCATACACTCTTCCGGCTCCAGCAATGTAAGCTCTTTCACATAGCCGTATTCTTCCTTCTGCCTTTCAGCCACATAGTTTTCATCAATAAAGCTCTGAATATCATCAAATAATTGACCTGATAATCTGACCGCTTCATTATCAAAGACCACCAGATATATCATCATTTCTTCCTTCATTAGGAAGTTATTGATGACATTCAAGGCTATTTCCATCCCCTCCGACTTTGGATATCTAAAGCTTCCCGTAGCTATAAGCGGAAATGCTATGCTTTTGCATTTGTGTTTAAGGGCAAGCTGCAAGCTTTTTTCATAGCACCCACGAAGCTTGTCCGCTTCACCCTGCTTACCATCTATGTACAACGGACTCACTGCATGAATTATGTACTGTGCCGGCAACTTGAACCCCGATGTGATTGCAACATCACCCTCATCAATGTCGCCTATCTTTTTACGGGCCACCAAGAGCTCATCTTCACCTGCTGCCTTATATACAGCCGTATCTGTACCACTAGAATATATTGGCTTATGATTAGCCGTATTGACTATGGCATCAACCTTCATTTTTGTAATATCATTTCTGACAATTTTAAACGGCATTTGAACCTCCGTTTACACCATTTTTGTTTTTATTAATATCGCATACTCTGCAATAACACTTGTTTTCTTCAAATTTCCATCCCTTTTGTCTTAACATAACCTCTACCGCTGTCTTAGACACATATTCCATTGTATCCACTCTTCCACAACCATCACATTTTGCACCTGATACTATCATTTTTATCTCCTTTCAAGCACACACTTTAATCATCGTATACGCCTGTTTAACTCACATTTTTTATAATATAATTATACAATATTTCTTACATTTTTCCTATATTTTATTGTTTTTTTTTTTAACATTTTTTAACTCTCCTCATGATAGAAAATTAGTCTTATACCACCCATATAATTGATTTTCCTGCAAACTTAATGTAAAATCCTTTTATAGATTTGCGTAAATTTGATGAAAGGATTTTACTACTATGGATTTTATTAAGCTTATAAACAGCGCTCAGTACGATTTTCTTCGCACAAATGAGCGCCTTGGAAAACGCATTATCCTTCTTGGTCTTGGCGGTAGTTATGCTTACGGCACAAGCAATGATAATAGCGACATAGATTTTAGAGGTATTACACTTAACACTCCTTCGGATTTCCTTGGACTGACTGAGTTCGAGCAATACGAGGACGCCAATACTGATACTGTCATTTACTCATTCAATAAGATTGTGAAGCTTTTGTTGGAATGCAATCCCAATACCTGCGAGATTCTAGGTCTCGATGACGACCAGTACCTTATAAAGACTTCACTTGGTCAGGAAATCATCGATAATAAGAATTTGTTTATATCAAAGCGCGCTGCAAAGTCCTTTGGCGGCTATGCCGGTGCACAGCTTCGCAGGTTGCAAAATGCCATTGCCAGAGATTCCATGCCACAACCCCAGCGGGAGCAGCATATTTTGAATTCTGTTCGCAATTCTTTGGATGACTACAATAGACGCTATAATGGTTTTGAACAGGGTAGCATCCGCCTCTACATCGACAATGCGGTGACTGATGGGCTGGATACTGAGATTTTCGTGGACGCCAGCTACTCGCATTTTCCTTTACGCGAGTACGAGAAAATGTTCTCCACAATGAACACAGTTATTCGCGAATACGACAAGATTGGCAAGCGCAACAAAAAGAAGGACGACAACCACTTAAACAAGCACGCTATGCATCTTATTCGTCTGTTTATGATGGCTATTGACATTCTCGACAAGGGCATTATCAAGACCCACCGTACTGATGATTTGGAGCTTTTGCTAAAGATACGAAATGGAGGTTTTCAAAAAGAGGACCATACCTTCAACCAGGAGTTTTATGACATTTTGGCTCATTATGAAGGTGAACTTGAGCGTGCCACAAGAGAGTCTGCGTTACCTGATAATCCTGATATGGATAAAGTTGAGGCTTTTGTGGAGTATGTGAATAGAAAGGCAATTGAGGGTGATTTTTAATAGATATGTTAGATAGAATTAATGGCAAGCTTAGGGAAATTGAAGAGCTTGAGATTCAGAAACAGATTGCTGATTCTATGGTTGATGACCATGTGAAGAATTGGGGTATGTTGAATGAGGTGTTAAGGAAGGTTTTGGGTAGAATTATAGCCAGCGACTACAGTCACTGGCTTTGTTGTTTGTTTCTCCAATATCTACAAATCAAATAATTCAATATCCAAACCTCTCTTCTTGGCAAGTTTTAATCCTTTTTTTAACTTTCCCAAGGTTCTCAAACTATACTTCATTCATCAATTTCCTCTAATCTTTTTTTGTATGTTGTTAATTCCACAGCGAATGGGATTATCACTCCACTGTGATTGAACAATGCCGGCGGTCTATGGAAGAAAAATTGTGTTCAAGACCGTATTTTTTTTATTTTAAGTATAAAAAAGCTTGATTTTCGGTCTATACAAAAAAAACTTACTTCCAGATACGCGTTTTTGCGAAAATGAGTATCTCGTGCTCCATTTTTTGACCATAGACCGCAAAAGACATATTTCCACGTGGAAACACCAGAAAATTGCGGTCTGGGCAGAATTTTTTCTTCTATAGACCACAGTCCATAATTTCTTGGTATATACAAGTATCATTAACTAATAAATACTTTGTGAATTGAAGTTTCATTCATAATCGGCTTTCGCCGTCTGTATTCACTCCGCTATGCCCCATTCGCTACACTCCGTTTCGCTCATGGTCGGCTTTCGCCTCGCTTTACACCACTCCGCTATGCTCCATTCGCTACACTTCGTTTCGCTCATGGACGGCTTTCGCCGTCTGTATTCACTCCGCTATGCCCCATTCGCTACACTCCGTTTCGCTCATGGTCGGCTTTCGCCGTATAAGTCTAAAAATAAGCAAACCACCAGCCGAGAACATAAATGCTCTCGGCTGGTGGTTCACTTATTTTTAGACTTGCATAGCTCAATGCTATTCCATATGGTCTAATAGTTCGTGGTAGAAGTTTGTGTAGTCATCTCTCTTCTCGCCTACGAATTTTATTGCGGCTGATGGATGTGAGTTTAATACACCGGTTAAAAGGTATGGTATGTCGTAACCCCATACATTTCCCTTAGCCTTTTCTGCCTGCATATACTTCTGCACAAAATTCATCACTGGTACTAAGTCATACTTTGGATTTCTAAGAAACGCAAGTAATGATTCCATATAGCAGTTGCCTGCACCACGACCCATACCGCTGACTGTAGCGTCAAGTAAGCTTGCGCCATTTGCGCAGGCCTCGATTGTATTGGCAAATGCAAGCTGCTGATTATTGTGAGCGTGCATACCTATCTTCTTGCCGTATTTTGCAGCCACTTCCATATACTTGTCT
>CAYWDL010000052.1:0-10424 GCA_964457015.1 uncultured Roseburia sp.
GGGTACAAGTTCGTTCACAAAGGAGACGCGCCCGCTATGAACATTGCACTAAGATAAGAAGAAACCGCTGTCACTGCTGCCGCCTCTATTCCCTTCTCATTAACTATAATCTTTGTTTTCTGCATTATCTGAATAAGTGAACCATCCAAGTCATCACTTATGGCCCATTCATTATTATCAAACAAAGACTTGACTCCTATATTCTCTAGCGTTTCACGAAGCGTCGCTCCATACGAATCCTCTATAGTAAACTTCGGGAAGGAAAGATTTACCAGGCCTCTGTCCATCTGATCATTTGTGGACATTGCCAACACTTCATTTATACTATTTTCATTTAAAATGCTCATAAGCTTTTTGCCCTCTTTTGGCAACACAAGCATAATATCTCCTTCCTGCAATGGAACCTCAACCACAGTATACTTGTCCATTTCCTTAAAGCGCATAC
The DNA here is from genome assembly GCA_964457015.1 of uncultured Roseburia sp. GTDB lineage: Bacteria > Bacillota > Clostridia > Lachnospirales > Lachnospiraceae > SVEL01. The sequence goes on from CAYWDL010000052.1 coordinate 446, forward strand.
TTTTCTTACTCACAGACAGAAATTCAACCTTTTCAGTTCCTTTATCTTCCAAATTAAAATCCTTTCTTATTGTACTGAAATTGAACTCCCAACTAGATTTGTAATACAGGGCATTAACTAATGCAATTGTCAAATCATCATTTACATCCACTATTTTCTTTATAAGACCATTGGTCTTTTCATTTACCCAATTATTTACGTTTGAAGGCTCAATGCTTCCATCTGCAAATATATCGGCCTTCATATTATTGACACATTGCTCAATAACCTCTGCAGAATTATCATCAATAAAGGATTCATCTATCCACAAGGAATTACTCAGAGTTATCTTTGCAGCCTGCTTAGTTTCAACCATCATTGGCTTACCATCGTTATTTGATGTCTGTTTAGGCTCATAATCCACATCCAGAGTCACTGACATCTCCTTATACATTTCTTCCAGTTCTTCGATATCGCTGACGCCAAAGGTATCAATTATCTCTTGCCTTGTATCCCCTTTTGTAGCCTCAGCCGTCAATGCCAATGCAGCAAACAGACTCACAGGTGAATAGCATGTATTCTCTTCCTTATCCTTCAAAAGCTCAACCGTTGTCTTTGCCGCGAATTCACCAAGGGTTCTATTATATTTACTTGAATAATTTGCACTAACAAAAACACTGCTATTCCATACAAACGCCACCACAACCGATGCCGCCAACACTACCGCTACCGCTTTTATCACATTCTTCTTCAGCTTCTTTTTAGGCGCCTTTGCCCCCTGAATCAGGTCATCGCCCACCATACCAATTGCCTCTAATAATTTTTCTTCTTTCATAAACGCACACCCTCCTTCTCTAATCTTTCCATCAGCTTCTTACGGGTACGCAAAAGCTTCATCTTCACCTTGCTCTCGCCATATCCAAACTGCTTACAAATATCTACAATAGAATCCATGTACCAGTATCTGCATATAAAAATGTTTCTCTCTTCATTTGCAAGACCACGTAAAAATCCATCAATAATGTCCCCAAGCTCCTTGGTATCAATCTCTGAATCCACAGAATTATTTGAGGGAATGCACTCCTGCAACTCATCCAGCACCAAATCAGCCTGTCCACCACCACGTTTTTCGGCGGTTTTATTCTTCCATCTTTTCAAAGATATATTTCTCGTTATCTTCCCCAAAAAAGCAGACAAAACCAATGGGCGCTGTGGGGGCATACTGCTCCACGCACTCAAATATGTATCATTGACACTTTCCTCTGCATCCTGCTGGTCACTCAAAACGTTGAACGCAATAGAATAGCAGTATCTGCCATACTTCTTCTGAGTTTCTTCAATTGCTGCTTCACTTCTTTCCCAATACATTTCAACAATGCTATTGTCATCCATTTTCATCCCACCTCCGTAAAAAATAACCTTCATATATATAGTACGATTTTTTTCTTTTACGTCACAACTACATTATATAATCTTTTTTTGAAATGTAAAATATGCTATCAAAATATATAACAAAAAGTGTCACTTAAGACCAACCTAAGTGACACTTTTCTATTAAAAATTCTCTCCTCAAAATTTTTACATTGTTGGCGCCATAAGAATCTTACCTGTACCACGATATACATTAACAAGACCTTCGCCTGAAACAGCCGAACCAATCAATGACTTAGATGAACGTTCAACTGTAAACTGTAATGAATCAGACCATGCAATAGCCATATTACCATCAATCTTAATCTGATCATTTTCAAGATTGATAACTATTAATTCCTCTCTTGGAACAGGGCTTTCTAATACAGCAATACCATTTCCCTTAAGAGCAAGATTAAATAAGCCTTCACCACCTGCAACAGCTGATGAGAGATTACCACGAGAAACAACCTTCTGCTGAACTGTTGACTGGCATGCAAGGAAAAGTCCATCTTCTAAAACCATTCCGCCCCAATCTTCAACTCTTTCCAACAAAATGTGCTTAAATGTAGGCTCCAACATTAAAAGACCATTTCCAATATATTCAGGCTTAGCTGTTGTTTCCTTTGTTGCTGTTGCCTTAAGAGCTTTTCCAAGGAAATCGCCAACGCCCTTGATACCTGATGTCATCGATACATTACCTGCTGTCCACTGCATTGCACCTGCCTGAACAGTATATGCATTATCCTTTAACTCGATTAATACCTGTCTCTTACGTACATTCATTTCTGATGCATAATATGCTGCTATAGCATTTCCAGCATTAACGCTCAAATCCTTCTGATGTTCAAACACCTTTACAGGACCCATTTCGGCAATAACTTTCATATTAGTATTGTCATAAAGATTTTCAAAAGATACCATTTTCAATTTCCTCCTATTGTATACACAAAAACTGTATGATAACACTAGTTACCATACAGTTATATAATACACCCGATTAAAGCAATAAACAAGTGAAACTTTATTTTTTTACATTTTTTTAATATTTTGATAATAAAAATATTATTTTCAAAGGAATTTTGTCAAAAGCAAAATAAGTACGACAAATACTATACATATGGACGGTATTGCAACAAACTTAATGAGTCCGCCTCTCCTTCGACACTTCTTAGCAAGCTCTGTTGAATCCTTATAATCTGCGATTTTCATAAACTCCCTTTCGCAGGAATAGCATTCATTAACATCAAATCTTTTTTTCATCGAGTCTTTGGCTTTTATATACATTAATTCCTTGTCGCAGATTTCCGCCATTGCCCGACAATCCTTATAGTCAGGCATTTCCATAAATATTTCCTTTGCTTCCTCAACAGATTTCTTTTTTCCCGAATTTTCCAAGTACTCCTTAGCATACTGATATCGTCTTTCATATACGATATTCTCACAAATATCCAACAATTCAGCGGCATCCTTATATTCCGTAATATTCTTAAACATTGCGATTGCGTCCATATAATCCTCTGCCTTCATATGGTTCTCTCCACATCTGTAATCGCATTCCTTAAGCTGTTCTGCCGAATCCTTATATTCACCCAGTTCATCAAAGAGATTCACGGCATTTTTATAAGCACCCATTTTCATATATTCCAATGCCTTCTGATACTTTTCCTCCGATTCCTTGTCATCAGCTAAAGCCTCACACTCCTTCAGAAGCTCCGGCGCATCCTTATATTCATAGGCCCTTTTCAGCAAATCTGCCGCAGCAGGATAATCCTGCTTCTTCATACATTCCACAGCACTGTCATATGCCTTCTTATAAACACTTTCCTTAAAGTTCTCCAGCTTTTCTTTATCATCTTCCCAGGCATATCTGATTGCATTTTTATAATCAAGAGAATACTTTATATTCTTCAAAAATTCTCCTACATTACTGATATTATTCAAGTCGAAAAAATCATCCTTTTTCTTAACTTCATTTTCAACCAGAACCTTACCAAGATAAGCTTCGCTTGCCTCTGAATTTTCATCCAATGCCTTATCAAAATAGCTTTTCGCACCGCGGAAATCCCCATCCTCCAAAAGCATATATCCACGCTTTACAAGATTTTCTCCCGGATACCGCTTCTCAATCATTTGCGTAGAACCACAGAACTCACAGGTAACCATCTTTATACCATATTCTATATTCAGATTAGCATTACATGCTCTACATTTAAATACTACCATATCATTTATCCCTCTTTTGACATATATGTAACTTAACACTCACACCACCATTATATCACAAATCATCAAAAAATACTTTACGAATTGACGAACTGTGACAAATTTAATATAATGGTAACAAATTAACTGTTTTGAAATGAGGAATATTATGAAAAAGCGCAATGTATTATATATTTTTCTTTTATCCGCCATGCTTTGTTTTAGCGGATGTGAGGAAGAAGTTGAAAAGGAAGTAAGTGCTCCCATTGATGCCGGTTCCTTGCTGGATAAGTATGCCGACAGCGAATCGGGCATCACCGAAAGCTCCGGCGATTCAACCTCTGAAACAACCACATTGGTTGACCCGGACTCCGACGTGTTTTGGGATACCACTGTTACTCCCAATGAGCCTGCGTCCAACAATGACCCTACTACAACCGGCTCTGTCGTAAGTAACACTTCATCTGCAAGTAATGTAACCACTACCAAGAAGGAAGAAAGCACAACTAAGCAGGAGCAGACAACAACCACTTCCACGCTAAATTCAGGTGTTACCTGGACTTTGAGCAACGGCACTCTTACCATCTCAGGTCAGGGCGAGATGAAGGATAATGATTGGAGCTCACAGCGCGAATCAATAACAAATGTTGTTATCAAGGACGGCGTTACTTCCATAAGAAAAAATGCTTTTGACAACTGCACAAATCTCATCAGCATTACCATTCCAAGCAGTGTTACAAGCATTGGCTACAAAGCATTTTATAACTGCGTCAGCCTAAGCAGCATTGATATTCCAAGTAGTGTTTCAAGTATTGGTTCACACGCATTTTACGGATGCAGCAGTTTGAAAAATATTGTAATACCTAGTGCCGTGACCCGCATCGAAGCGTACACATTTTATGAATGCAGCAGCTTGGTAAGCCTTACAATCCCAGGCTCTGTAACATATATAGGTGACTACGCATTGGAAAATTGTCCTCCGACAATGACTATTTACGGTCAGAAGGATTCAATTGCCCAGGCATATGCCTTGGAATTATATTTTGCATTCGTTATAAGATAGATACGCCCAAAAAAGGTGCTCCGCATATGCGACAGCACCTTCTTTAATTCTTATACAATTATTCAGCTGTAACGCTGTTAATCTTAAGGTATCCACCTTCAACTGTCAATGTAACGAACAAATCACCTTCTGTAGCCTCAAATGTAACTGTTCTTTCGTATGAATTTGTTGCATCATTCATGGATACTACATTTTCATGAATTGTTACCATTGAGCCTTCTCTTGTAATTGTCATTGTAACATTTGCATCCTTTAAAATTTCCTGGAACTTAGCCAAATCTCCTTCATATGTATTAGCATATGTCAATGTGTGGCCCATGGTTCCCCAGCCGAAATCATCAGCTCTAACAACTGCATATTCCACATAATCAGTGGACTGCTCAACCATATGTGTAGCTGCTTCATTTGTAAATACTGATACAAAGTTATCCCAAACATCTACTTCTGCACTGTGATTTTCAAATTCAATAACAGTTGTAGAATCAGCCTCTAATGCATAATGCTCACTGAATGCATCCCACCATACTGTAGACATATCTTCCTTACCAACAATATATGATGTGTGCTTTTCCTGAGTAATGCTGTTTACCTTGAGGTATCCGCCTTCGATAGTTAATGTTGCAAACAAATCTCCCTTAGGAGCTTCAAATGTAACAGTTCTTTCGTATGACATTGAAGGATCCTCTATTGAAGTTACAACCTCATTGATTGTTACATATGAGCTGTTTCTGGTAATTGTCATTGTAACATTTGCAGCCTTGAGAATTTCCTGGAACTTAGCCACATCTCCTTCATATGTGTTAGCATATGTCAATGTGCCGCCCAATGTTCCCCAACCGAAATCATCAGCTCTAACAACTGCATATTCCTGATAATAACCAGGAGTCTGCTCAAGACCATATGTAGCTGCTTCATTTGTAAATACTGTTACAAAATTATCCCAAACATCTACTTCTGCACTATAATTCTCAAATTCAATTACTGTAGTTGAGTTAGTAGGTATCTCATAATTCTCGCTATGTGCGCTCCACCAAAGTGTTGACATATCTTCATTACCAACAATATAAGTAGTATTTTCTACATAAGGTATCTCTTCATAAGCTTCCTTCTTAGACTGCTGATAAATTATAACCTTTTCTTCCTGCTTATGTCCGTTTCCAAACTCCTGCTTCCATTCAAGTCCTGAGCACAATCTCCATGTAGGCTCCTTCTTCAATGCATGCCTCTTTGCAAAATCAGGTGTAGCATTTAATTCCTTGCCAACCTTAGCAATAACTACATAAGAAATATCATCTGCCTTAACCTTATAAAGATCTTTCTCTTTCTTTACTACAAGCTGTGTAAACTCACCGTCTTCATATGTATAAAGCCTTGAATCCTTAGAGTCTATACCTGCTGATGTAGGAATATATAACTGGTACGCAGATTCTGCTTCTTTCGCATCAGTCATCTGATATACAATTATATCTTCATCATTCTTTATTTTTAACTTATCCTTAATCTCATTGTATACTTCATTTGTATCATCCAATACAGCAACATCCAACCTAGGACCAACATTGCCCTCCTCAGAATAATTTGCTGTTGCAAAAATACCTGTCTCGGCATCAACTGTTGTTAACGTACCACTAACAAAATACTTACCGGTCATATTGTTACCAAGCTTTGCAATGTCGGCACCACTACCAGTTACAATCGAATTAACATTATTCTTCTGCAACCACACACCAACACTTCTCATAGCAACAAGATTCTTGAAATCATCCAAACCATTTATCATAGCATACGGCTGAACTACGCCATTTAAGTAGTACACTCTGTCCGGCATCGGCTCTGAAGCAGCTTCAATTAACTGTGGCTTTAATATATCAATAATCTCTGCAAAACGACCTGCTTCAAAAATTCTGCCATCAGTTGTTTTTCCACCAATTGCTGCAATCTTCGCACAATCTTCCATATATTCATAATATCTGTTCCAAAGCTTATCATTCTGGTAAAGAACATTTATAAGCGGGAACTGAGAGTATACTTCCTCAGTTGTCATATCACCGTATCCGCAAAAATACTGAGAATACATTACATCCAAATCCCAATTTGCAACGCCTTCTGCATCATATGGGTCATAGTAATTGCCCCAGCTCAAATCATAATCCCAAGGAACTATCATTGACTTTCCTTCCTCACTTATGTAAAGAGCATAATTCTGGAAATTGTCAAACATATTATCCTGCTGAATAATAAAGCTATGTACTGCAAAATACCTTAACACTTCATCTACATCCATTATTTCTTCCAATAACTTCTCGTATTCAGTGCTATTAACATCGATAGCATTTCCTTCAAAATCCTTACCCTGGCTAAGTAAATTAAGCTTGTCCTGCCATGTAAGAACTGTAGGTAAAAGCTCTGCCACATCCTGCAATGTGTCATCGTCAGACTCCCACAATGCCGAGCTATTTGCCAATACCCCATCTGCAACATAGTCGCCATCTTCATTTTCATATAATACGCTGCTTAATGATTCCAATGTAAATTCACCATTTTCATCCTTGTACTCATCAAGAGCCACATCATACTGGAAATTTGTTCCTTCTGTTTTTAATAAGTAATCACTTACATCATCTGTCTGCAAGTAACGCTCCATGATTGTGCTGTCCACAGCCTCAACCATAAAGTAAACACCATAATACTCATCATTAATGTACAACTTAGCCACACCATATTCAGGTGTCGGAATTCCCATCTCGTCCATTAACTTTAATGCGCAGTATTCCTTCATAGCTATCTTATCAAAGTATAAGTTGTTAAAGCTTACCTTCGCTAAGCCATAGAAATTCTGCTTTGCGCCATGTGTCTTCTTTGTAACAAATTTTCCAAAATTGATTGTAAATGAAAATCTGTCACTTGTTGTTGCATCTGTAGCAATTTTTGTGTAGTTACCCTTTGTCTTAAGACCTGCGTAACCGATTGTCTGATCCCCGATGGTTACACTTGTTGTCATAACATTAGGTTCGTCCACGGCATTTTGTAAAAGATAATTCATATTGTTTTCATCGATAGTAATAGATACTGTCTGCAAACTATCCTTTAAAAAATACTCACTGTACAAGCCATCCTTTGCGTCGGCCTGCATTTCTTCAGGTATCACATAGTCCGTTGGTGCCTTAGTTGTAAGCATGTCCTTTGTGATAACCTCAGCTGATGTACCGTGTAACGCAAACGCTTCTACAAGCGGCATGCTAGTAACTAACGTAGCTACTAATAAGGTACATGCAACCAGTTTCTTTGCCCATTTGAGCTTCTTCATGTTTTTTTCCTCCTTGTGCTTTTCTTTTGACCTCTCTATAAAGCACAGTAAATGATTATACTATAAATATTGACATTTGTGAAGAATTACCATAAAATTATATTCGTGAACTATAAAAATTGTACGTGTTGCACACGAAAGGATAAATGATATTTATGAAAAAGAAATTTTTATGGGCAATTCTTGTTACAGGCACAATTTTTTGCCTCTCTGCCTGCAATAAAGAGGAAGCTCCACAGGAAACTTTACCAGCCGAAAATGTAAATTCATTATTAGATAAATACGGCGACATCGACGATTCCGATGCAACCGACAAGGTTGTCGACAACAATGGAAATGGTACAAATTCCGGCGAGATACCTGACGACGAAATTTCAAATGAGAATAACACAAATGCCGAGCCAACTGCCAACAGTCAGCAGAATACTTCAAAGAGCAACCAAGGTTCCGGCAACGAAGAACAGACTACAAGCAAGCAACAAAGCAGTGGCACTAAACAGACAAGTGGTTCAACAGCAACCAGTGGTAATCAGAGCAGTTCTTCCAAAGATGATACTACTAAGCAGCAGTCAACTACTGCCAGTCAACAGACTACTACTCAAAAAACTACAACCACACAGCAAACTACTACTAAGCAACAGGCCACTACTACCAAGCAACAGACTACAACTACTCAGCAGGCCACTACTGCTAAGCCTGCCGAAACAACCACCACAGCATCATCAAACAGTGGTACTGTAAGTGGAAACGTTAAATGGAAAATAGAGGGTGACACTTTAACAATCTACGGTTCAGGAGCTTTGGTCGTGTCAGCCAGCTCTGCACCTTGGAAAGGCCAAGTGTCGTCTGTAACTAATGTCATCATTTCCGACGGTATTACAAGCATTAGCAGTTATGCATTTGCTAATACATCATTCACCAACGTGACAATTGCCGACACAGTAACAACCGTAAAATCCAATGCCTTTTACAATTGTTCAAGCTTAAAAAACGTTAAAATGTCAAACACTGTTACTTCTATAGGTGAAGAGGCATTCCGTTTGTGTACATCATTAACGTCAATGAATCTCCCTGCTACCTTGAGCAGTTTAGAATATGCCACATTTGGAGCTTCCGGAGAAATTAGTACAAACCTACATATAACTGTCGCATCAGGTTGCCCTGCAATAGTGACGGCGCAGCTGTCCGCTTGGGGAATTGCTTATACCGTGCAGTAGATGTAATATATTAATAAAATGGTCATAGCACAAGCTTGAAATAATGTAATTAAATACTTCCTAATTGCAGTGTTAATAATACTTATATATAACAAGAAATTATAGACTGCGGTCTATAGAAGAAAAAATTCTGCCCAGACCGCAATCTTGTGGTATTTCCACGCGCAAATATGTCTTTTTCGGTCTATGGTCAAAATATGGGGCACCAGATACTCATTTTTGCTAAAACGCGTATCTGGAAGTAAGTTTTCTTTGTATAGACCGAAAATCAAGCTTTTTTTTACTTAAAATCAAAAAAATACGGTCTTAAACACAATTTTTCTTCCATAGAATAATAAAAGTTTGCACATACGCTATGCCCATTCGGATTTCACTTCGCTCCATCCTCGTGTCGGTCTGGCGCCCTATAATAAAACAAAAGGCCATACACCTCTGAGCGTAAACTCTCTCGGTGTACGACCTTTTATTTTATTGCATGGCTTGTAGCTTACGCAAAGTATCTCTTTAATAAGCCCTCAAATGCTTTACCATGTCTCGCTTCATCCCTTGCCATTTCATGCACTGTGTCATGGATAGCGTCAAGGTTTGCTTCCTTCGTGTTAGCTTGGGGCTCGACACGGCAAGGCATTTGAAGGACTTCTTAAGTGACACTTCAATCAAATAATCATTATTTTAACATCAACTCTTGTGACACAATTTTGACACACAGGAGGTTTCAAAAATGCCTAAATTAGATGATACTGGAGTATATCAATTAAAAAATGGTTACTGGGGATTTCGTTATGCTATCGTTGTTAA
>CAYWDL010000053.1:0-538 GCA_964457015.1 uncultured Roseburia sp.
AACTGCGAAATCATCATTTGGATAATTTTCATATATTATTTTTGCGTCATCGTTGCTCATATAAATCGAGCCCAATGAACCATTTGTCTGATAAACATTTCCCCCAAACTCTGTCAGCCAGTCGCATGAGCACAGACCGATGTTGGTTTCCTTGGTATTTCCATAGAATACCATCCAATACTTTACTGTTCTGGTAAAGGTTTCTCTTACAAGCTCATAATCCTTAAACATAAATCTCATTCTGTATATACCTGCAGGCGTAGCTGTTTTAGGCGCTCCTGAAACAATATCTGCTTCGTGGAAAAGCTCACCGTCTTTGATGGCATACAGCTTCTGTTTTGACAGATTAACTTCAATATAATTATCTTTAAAATCAACATCCCCAAAAACATCTGCCCTTTGCTTGAATGCAGGCTCTCGGGTAATTTTATTAAGAGCTTTAATATCAGCAATGATATTGGCACATTCTGTTGCTCCGTCAATCCACCAGCCATAATCGCCACCAGCGATAGTTGTTTCTTTTCCTTCAGCATTTACA
>CAYWDL010000053.1:548-7437 GCA_964457015.1 uncultured Roseburia sp.
GTATCGTACTTATCAGCTAATGTTCCAAGATACTCTCTAATTGCTGTTTCATCAAAAACAATATTGTTAGCCGTATCAATCGATAACCATCCTGAAATCATCGAATCATCAATAACTTCTTCGTTTTCACCGAACGTAAGGGTAATCTTTACATCTAAATATGAATTTAATGTATCAACCAATGCTTCAAAACCGCTATCATCAAGCTGTAAAGGCGTTGTATAGCAGCCTGCATCTTCAAGAACAAGGGTTTCATTCATGTTTTTGATTGCATTCTTGATTGCGGCAATGGCAATATCTTTGTTAATTTCAGTACCAGAATGGCCTTTTACGACATTAAACTTACCGCCTGAATATTCAAGCGATGCAGGAACAATTCCTGTAATCTTTGTGTCATCAAGACAATCCAGCTTTTCAATTACTTTATCCAGTTTTTCTTCATTGTAAGTTACATTGATATCAGTTGAATATTCTCCGCCATTTTTAAACCATAAATAATTGTTCTGGTTATTTAAAATCTCATTTAAGTCACCCTTAATATTCATCTTCATATCAATGTCCGCAGATGGAATCATTTCAATCTTATCCAAACGCTCTTCAATATTAAGACAATACAGACGTACACTATCGACCATTTCAGCTTCAACAGAAGAAACAGTCTTATTGCCACAATTGTAACCGTTAATAATAGTATTTGGTAAAAAATGGTAATCATAAAATACTGAAATACCAAGATAAATAATCACTAAAAAAACAATTGTGCAAAACAATGTTGCAATAACAACCTTCTTTTTTGAATTTTTCATAAATACCTACCTCCTCAATTCTGTCTGTTCTATCGACGAGATAATTCAGTTGTAATATCCTCCCAGCTTACACCCTTTTCAGCCATAAGAACCATTACATGGTACAGAAAATCAGATATTTCGTACTTAATTTCCTCTTTATTAGGGTTCTTTGCGGCAATTATAATCTCGGTTGCCTCTTCACCAACCTTTTTAAGAATCTTATCTATACCTTTGTCGAAAAGATAATTGGTGTATGAACCTTCCTTTGGATTTTCTTTTCTGTCAAGAATAACATTCATAACATCCTCAAAAACCTTATGAGGATTGTTGTCCTTGTAATCAGTCTTATACACATTTGTGTAGAAGCAGCTTCTCTTTCCTGTATGACAGGCCGCACCTACCTGATATACCTTTGCCAAGATAGTATCACTGTCGCAGTCCATATCAAGGGATTTAACATACTGAAAATGACCTGAGGTGAGGCCTTTTTCCCAAAGCTCGTTTCTGCTTCTGCTATAATATGTCATACGACCGGTCTCAATAGTATGATTAAACGCCTCTTCATTCATATATGCCAGCATCAATACTTCATTTGTTTTGTAATCCTGAACAATAACAGGAATCATACCATCTGCATTAGTCTTAAGCTCTGAGAAGGAAATACTTGCTTCGTAAGCCTTAACCGGGATGCCTTCATTTTTTAATGTCTGCTTAAATGCTGTGTAATCATCAATTTCGTCAAAAGTATAGCCAAATGTATTGCTATTTGTGGCATCTTTAATAAATGAAACATCATCAGTTGCATTACGATATATAATATTTGCATTTATATTAACATCATTTTCATCAAAATCAAATTTTATAACATATGTTGCTCCATCTGCAATAGCCTGATTAATGATATCGTATGAAGTATAAACATTACATAATATGGCAATTTTTTCCTTGCCAAATCTGTCAGCAGCTTCTTTAACCATTTCTATATTGCTTTCCTTACTCATATCAAGGACTACAATTTCAGAGCCGGCATATAAATATTTCTTAACATCCTCAAGACGTTTAATATTGCCACCCATCATAACAGGAATATCACAATTGGTAACAATATCCTTAACTAAATCAATATTTGCTTCGTGTTCAGCATCAGTGTTTGAAACCTCTGTAATATAAAGCATATCAGCACCGGTATTGCCGTAAAGGATGCAGTCCTCAACAACATTTACTGAATTTGCATCAATATTAATATTCTGAATTAATCTAATATTACTCATAATACAACCTCACTATAATATTCCTTTTGTTGAAAGTACTGAATTAAACCTTAAATCAGTACTTGTAGCCATGTCAAGAGCCTTGGCAAATGCTTTAAACGCACATTCAATAATGTGGTGGTCGTTGTCGCCGTAGAACATATTGAAGTGTAAGTTCATAGCTGCGCTATATGATACTGCATAGAAGAATTCTTTTGTCATACATGTATCAAAGTAGCCACATCTTTCTGTATTAAACTTCATATTTGAAACAAAATATGGTCTGCCTGACAAGTCAAGAGCGCACATTAAAAGCGTCTCGTCCATAGGCAGAGTCGCACTACCATATCTTTTTATTGACTTTTTATCGCCTACTGCTTCCTTTATAGCCTGACCAAGAACAATACCCACATCTTCTATTAAGTGGTGACAATCAACGTACAAATCACCCTTTGCCTTTAAGGTAAGGTCAAACAAGCCATGTCTTGCAAAGTTATTGAGCATGTGGTCAAAAAAACCAACACCGGTATTGATATCAGTTTTTCCTGTACCATCAAGATTTAAAGTAAGCTCAATTTCTGTTTCGCCTGTTTTTCTAACAATGGTAGCCTTTCTTTCCATAATAATCCTCTCCTATTCAAATCTTACACTTATTGAATTAGCATGTGCTGTTAAGCCTTCTGCTTTAGCAAATTTAACAATATCCTTGTGAACTGGCTCCAACGCTTCTCTTGAGTAATATATAATGCTCGATTTCTTAATAAAATCATCTACACTCAATGGTGAGAAGAATTTTGAGGTACCATTTGTAGGAAGTACGTGATTTGGTCCTGCAAAATAATCACCAAGAGGCTCAGAACTGTATTCACCAAGGAATATTGCACCAGCATTTTTTATCTTAGTCATTACCTCGAAAGGATTTTTTGTGAGAATTTCCAAATGTTCTGAAGCAATGTCATTTGCTGCATCAATTGCATCCTGCAACGATTCTGCAACAAGTACGTATCCGTAGTTTTCAAGAGATTTCTCCATAATTTCTTTTCTTGAAAGCTCATTGACAAACCTTTCCACTTCTGCCTCTACTGCTTTTGCTAAATCCATACTTGTTGTAACTAAAATAGCACTTGCCATTTCATCATGCTCAGCCTGTGATAAAAGGTCGGCAGCAACATATCTTGGGTTGGCTGTTTCATCAGCAAGAACAAGGATTTCACTTGGACCGGCTATTGAATCAATGCTTACAAAGCCAAATACAGCCTTTTTAGCCAGTGCTACGAAAATATTACCGGGACCAACAATTTTATCAACCTTTTTTATGGTTTTTGTACCAAATGCCAATGCCGCAATAGCCTGAGCACCGCCCACCTTGTATATAACGTCAACACCTGCAATATCAGCGGCAACAAGTGTTCCGGGATTAACCTTTCCGTCACGTCCCGGAGGTGTAACCATAACAATTCTCTCAACACCTGCTACCTTTGCAGGAATGATATTCATAAGCACTGATGAAGGATAAGCTGCCTTACCGCCTGGCACATATACTCCAGCTGATTCAAGGGCTGACACCTTCTGACCAAGCATTGTACCATTTGGTTTAGAATCAAACCAGCTGTACTGACGCTGCTTTTCGTGGTATTCTCTTACATTTTTGGCAGATTTCTTAATAACCTCTGTAAGCTCAGCATCGACCATGGAATATGCTTCATCAATTTCCTCTTTTGTTACCATAATACTATTTTCATCAAGTCTAATCTTGTCGAATTTCTCTGTATATTCAAATATTGCTTCATCGCCACGTTGGCGCACATCATTAACAATGTCATTAACAGTATTTGTATATTCGTCGTAGTTGTTTGGGCTACGCTTTAATAAATCGTCTAAAATATTTTTCTTTGTTGTATTATCTAAATTAATAATCCTCATTGTTTATTCTCCTTACAATATAGCCTTAAGCTCTTTGATAAGCTTTACAATACGTTCATTTTCCATTTTCATACTAACCTGGTTTACAACCATTCTTGCTGATAACGGACAAATCTCTTCAAGAACATCAAGACCGTTTTCTCTTAATGTTGCACCCGTTTCAACTATATCCACGATTACCTCGGAAAGATTTACGATAGGTGCAAGCTCTACAGAACCATTCAACTTAATAATCTCAACAGTCTGATGCTTTTTATTATAAAAATAATCCTTTGCAATATTTGGGTATTTGCTGGCAACTCTTATCATTTCTCTATGCTTAAGGAGTTCCTTAGCGCTTTCAGGACCGCATACACACATTCTGCATTTACCCATTCCAAGGTCCAAAACCTCAAGAATGTCTCTGCCTTCCTCTAAGATTGTATCCTTTCCAACAACACCTATATCAGCAGCTCCATATTCAACATATGTAGGAACATCGCCTGCCTTTGCAAGGAAAAATTTAAGCTTTAATTCTTCGTTTACAAAGATAAGCTTTCTAGTGTTTTTATCCTTCATTTCCTCGCATGTAATACCAATCTGTTCTAATAATTCAAGTGTTTTATTTGCAAGACGACCTTTTGCAAGGGCAAAAGTTAAATATCTCATAATATACACCGTACCTTTCCTTGTTTAAAGTAATTCGTTTTCATTGCCTTCGCTGTCAATGTAACGCAGCTTGTCAAATTTATTTTCTTTGGCATATGTAATATAATCTTCTAATGCTTTTTTTGTACTCTTTCTTAAAAGAGCCACACATGCTCCGTTGCTTCTTAAGTGGGCAGCGGTCTTTAAAGCAGATTCCTTGATTTCGTTATCATATAAATATAATATTTTATTACTTTGTGGAAGAAAGTCAACCTTTTGTCTGTTCATGGCAAGAAGTAACAAGTCCACTATAATTGCAAAACCAATGGCACCTGTGTCTTTGCCAAACTGACTGTAAAGCTTGTCATAACGACCTCCTGTAACAATTGCCTCGCCTGTTCCATATGTGTAGCCTTTGAATACAATACCTGTATAATAGTTATAATTGCTTGTGAAGCTTAAATCAAAGGAAATGTATTTTTCAAGGTTGTAATATGAAAGAATAGAATAAATATTTTCCATTCTATCCAAAGCGTTGTTTATAAGCTGGTTATTTGCAATGCTTCTGGCTTTTCTAACAACCTCAATGGAACCTGTGTAATCTGTTAAATTAGAAAAAAATTTGATAACATTTTCTTTGCGGCAGGTTCTTTCAATGAGTTCTTCTACACCGAAATAGTTTTTTCTTTCTAATAAATTTTTAAGCTCGGCAAAATTCTCATCATCAAGCTCGGCTTCTTTTGCCATTCCTTTCAAGAAATCAACATGTCCAATTTCAATCTGAAATTCGGTTAAACCGCTCTTTAAAAGCGAATCTGCAACAATTGCAACCGCCTCGGCATCACAGTCGGAATTATTTAAGCCAATAAACTCGCCACCAATCTGTGTAACCTCTTTTAACTTGCCCTGATGTTCAGGATTGTTAATATATGTATTGCCAACGTAGGAAAAACGCAAAGGCATATCATAATCCATATAATACTTTGAAACCGCTCTGGCAATAGCCGGAGTGATATCCGGACGTAAAACTAATGTATTACCCTCTCTGTCAAAGAATTTATACATATGTCGCATTTCAACGCTTCCCTTTTCCTTGTTATATATATCAAAAAATTCAAATGTAGGTGTTTGGATATCACTAAAACCATATGATTTAATAGTTTTATGTATTGTGTCCTGTAAAAACAGCTTTTTCTCACATTCTTCATTATAAATATCGCGAACACCTTCTGGTGTGTGTAATAAATTAGTCTTCATATAATAAACTCCATTCCAAAACTTTATTTTTGTAAAGCGTTAATTAATTATTAAACAAATGATATTGTATTGTTATTTAAGCGATTTGTCAATATTTTTTTATAAAATTATTCTCTTTCACTTAAATCAAGATTTATCATCTCGAGAAAATGAACTGGAACTCCTCTATTCTGGTTTATAAGATATTTTTTATCAATTTCATCGAATTTAAAGCTTTTTCTTCCACCGTTTTGCGCTCTTTCAAAGAAAATTTTAATATCCTTAAAGGGTATGTAATATATTTCGTTTCTGCCCGTATAAGACAAAATTATAAAAGATATTCCATTTTGTTTTTCAAAATTCTCCATAAATTCAATCTGATGTGGATGAATGTTCTGCATTGAAAATGTGTCAACAGCACACTCCTTGGCATCAAAGCAAATAGGTATTCCCTGAACAACACCAATATAGTCCACAGTACTCTTCATATCAAAGTATGCCAGGGTAATATGTCTTGTTTCACTATCAATCTTCACCGGCTTAATCGGTGTCGGAATCTTTTGTATCAACGCAAGATTATTATCTTTATATTTATCTATCGTTATGTTTATTAGTTCTTCCAGCGCAGAACCTCTAAGACCTCTCGAACTCCAGGTAGCCATAAATATCTCCTCCTGCGATTTTTTCATACACCTTCGGAATTGGTGCCGTAAATGTTTTTCCTGCTACTTCCTTAAGCCTTGTCTCTTCCATTGGAAATGTAAGTGAAAACGAATGTAACAGCTGGTATTTCACACCGAAATCCTTTAAAAGTAAATCATTTATATGCTTATCGCCATATTTTGTATCACCTGCAATAGGATGATGAATGCTGGCCAGATGAGCACGAATCTGATGTGGCTTTCCTGTGTGTAATTTAACCTTTAAAAAAGTAAATTTCATTCCGTTATAATCAAAGGCTTTTAATGGAATGTATTCTGTTTTGATATAATCGCTATTTTCATTAACAAAATTACTGATAGTAACCTTATTCAGAATGACACCTTTTTGTCCACTGCTGATTTC
>CAYWDL010000053.1:7447-10417 GCA_964457015.1 uncultured Roseburia sp.
ACCTTATTTGTTTTTATATCCTTTGTCAGATAGCCTGTTATACATTTTTTCTCGTTAATAACACCTTTGACTATGGTAATATAATATTTATCAACATTTCTTTCTTTGAGCAGCATTGAAAGCTCCTGTAACCCTAAAAGGGATTTGCCACCTGCTATCAGACCGGTGGTGTTTCGGTCCAATCGATTGCAAACAGAGGGTTTGAAGGTTTGCATAGCTTCAAATGTTAATTCACCTTTGGATATCAGGTAGGCAATCATCATTTCATTAATTGAAACATCACAAGCTTCTGCTTTTTGAGAAAGAATACCAGCCCTTTTATTCATTAAAATGATATTTTCATCCTCATAAACAATATCCTTTATATTAAGGGCTTTTGCCGGTTTATCCTTGACAATATTATTGGATGTTCTAAATTTATCAATAGTTTCATCGGCAAGGAAAAGCTTAACAATGTCTCCAGTATTAAGTTTTTCGTCGCCGACACACTTCTTTCCGTTTAAAACAATGTTTTTCTTTCTGAGCATCTTATACACAAAGCTCTTTGGTGCTTCGTTCAAATACTTAAAAAGATATTTATCAAATCTTTGTCCGGCCTCGTTTTTAGTAATTGTAATCTCAATCATAGGACACCCTGATTATTTCAAAAAATTAAGTATTATTCTGTGTGGTATATATTTTGCTGTTAAGCGGAAAAGCTTCATTGGCACTCCGTAAACAGACACTTCCTTTTGGTTGATTGAATCTTTAATGGCCAAGGCAACAATATTCTTTGGCGGTGCCATTACATGCTTTTTATACCATACAGCTTTGTCATTCTCTTCAGCAACATTGAAGAAATTAGTTTCGCTTGGACCAGGGCAAACGGCTGTGGCAAAAATTTCCCTGTTACAAAGCTCTGCATTCAATGAACGGGTGAAGCTCAAGACATAAGATTTACTTGCAGCATATACAGAAAATCCAGGTTGTGGCAAAAATGCGGCACTTGACGCAAGGTTAATGATTCTTGAATTGTCATCCATATAAGGAATAAGCTTTTTTGTAAGTAACGTAAGTGCTGTACAATTGAGCTTAATCATATCGCTTATATGCTTTTCATCCATGCCTTTAACGGGTCCAATTTTCCCAAAGCCTGCTGAATTAATAAGAATTTTAACAACAGCATGCTCTTTTTTTACAGTATTTACAATAGTGTCAACAGATTCTTCCTTACATAAATCCAATGGAAGGATTTTTGTTCTGTGTAACATTTCATCCGAAAGCTCTTCTAACTTGTCTTCGCTTCTGGCAATAAGCCAGTACTCATCTATGCATTTGAATTTCATATCAAGCTGCAAGGCAAATTCCTTGCCAAAGCCTGAAGATGCACCTGTTATTATTACTATTCTCTTCATATCTATCAACCCTTTCTCTTGTGAACATTTCTGATTGTTTTTTTCTTTTTTTGCATCGTTTGTTTATTGTTTTGGGATTTATTATCAGTATTGCCTGATTTACCCTGTTTGTTTGAGGATTTAATATATCCGCTACCATTTTTTGGTCTTATAAGACATTTTTTATCATACCCAATTAAATCCTCTCTGTGTGCAGAGATTAAGGCCTCGTACACTAAATCATAATTCTTTGGATTACGATATTGAATCAATGCTCGCTGCATTGCTTTTTCGTGAGGATTATTTGGAACATATACCTTTTCCATTGTTCTTGGATCAAGTCCTGTATAATACATGCAGGTAGAAATGGTAGACGGTGTCGGATAAAAATCCTGTACCTGTTCCGGCATATAACCTAAATCCCTTAAATATTCTGCTAAAATTATGGCATCCTTCATTGTCGAGCCCGGATGTGAAGACATCAGGTATGGTACAACGAACTGATTAAGACCAAATTTTTTATTTAAAGCATTGTATTTTTCTATAAAACGCTTATATACATCATTTGAAGGCTTACCAAGCTTTGCTAAAACATTGTCTGATACATGCTCTGGAGCAACCTTTAGCTGACCGCTTACGTGGTGCTTGACCATCTCTTCAAAAAATTCATCATCCTTGTCATAAACTAAATAATCAAATCTTATTCCTGAACGAATGAATACTTTTTTCACATTAGGCAATTCACGAAGCTTTCTTAATAAAGAAAGGTAATCCTTGTGGTCGACCTTTAGGTTCTTACATGCCGTTGGAAACAGGCATTGCTTGTTCTTACACACTCCATGCTCTAACTGTTTTTCGCAGGAGGTGTGTCTGAAATTGGCTGTCGGCCCGCCCACATCGTGAATATATCCCTTGAAATCCTTGTCCCAAACCATTTTTTTTGCTTCTTCTATAATTGATTCATGGCTTCTTGTCTGAATTATTCTTCCCTGATGGAAGGTTAATGCACAAAAATTACATCCGCCATAGCAGCCTCTGTTGCTTACCAGACTGAACTTAACCTCCTGTATGGCTGCCACTCCACCTAATTCTTCATATGAAGGATGATAATTTCTCATATATGGATACGAATAAACTCTATCCATTTCTGCTGTGCTTAATGGCTTTTGTGGCTTGTTTTGAACAACATATATACCGTTAGGATAAGGCTCAACCAATGTTTTTGCTGTAAATGGGTCAGTGTTTGTATACTGGGTATAAAAGCTTTTGGCATAAGCAGTCTTGTTTTCCTTTATGGTATCATAATCAGAAAGGATTTCATAATCATAACCATCATTGAGGGTCTTTGTTTTATACACACTACCATCAATGTAAGTAATATCCTTTATGTCCATTCCTGAATTTAATGCCTCTGCCACTTCTAATATGGAACGTTCACCCATTCCATATAGCAGCAAATCCGCTCCGGAATCAAGTAATATGGAACGTTTAACCTTATTTGACCAATAATCATAATGAGCAAGTCTCCTAAGCGATGCCTCGATACCACCGATTATTATGGGCTTAGTCTTATAGGTCTGACGAAGGAGGTTGCAAT
>CAYWDL010000054.1:0-10236 GCA_964457015.1 uncultured Roseburia sp.
TCCAGTATATGTCAGCGAGGAGGTTTTGCACAATTATGAGCGTGGCTCATTTTTGTGGCATTGGCATCCGGAGATTGAATTGACTCTATTTACAGAAGGAGAAATGACTTATCAGGTAAATAATCAGGTTTATCATGTAAAGGCAGGTGACGGACTTTTCTGCAATTCCAACGCTCTACACACAGGTGATATGATTGATGGACAAAATTGTCATTATATTTCTATTACATTTCATCCAAGGTTTGTTTATGGGTACGACGGCAGCAGTCTATACAGAAGCTACGTGAAGCCTATAATCAAGTCTCAAGCCTTAGGGGCATATCACTTTCGTGAGAAGGTTATATGGGAGCGCAATATTTTGAGGCTTATGAAGGAAATATATGAATTATACTTTTCAAAAGCGCCTTTATATGAATTTAAAATTCAGAAAAATCTTACTGAGATATGGATAACATTTTATGAAAACTATGTTTTAAAAGAGAGAGTTGATTTGAAAGATTCATCTACAAGCCGTGATGTAGACCGACTTCGTACTATATTGACCTATCTTGAGGAAAATTATGCAGAAAAAATCACTTTGGAGGATATCGCTGACCAGATAGGACTTTGCAAGGCCGAATGTTGCAGATTTTTTAAACGATTGATGAACAAGTCATTATTTGATTACATTTTATATTATAGAATAGAAAGAAGTCTCCCTCTGCTGGCTCAAAAAAATCTTTCAGTTACGGAGATTGCGGAGATGACCGGCTTTGCAAGCTCAAGCTATTACGCCAGAGTGTTCAAGGCGCAGTTTGGATGTTCGCCTACTGAATATAGGAAAAATGAGGGATGAAATTATAAAAATACCAATCACTCCACCAAAATCAAATTTTTCTTTTCCATACAAATTGAGATTCGGGACGCTAAAGTTATATTTTTGAACTTGCCGGCAGGCTGGGCGGGTAAAAACTATCTCTTTTTCAATTTTTCACCCTAATACTTTGACCCATATGGGCAAAATATGTTGATTTTATTCTTTTTTGCCCATTCTAGATAATATGCCTGGGTGAGAAATACCATTTTTTGATTGTTTTACCCTACCATTCTCATTCAGCGCCATAACTTCAATTCTCCAGCCCCAATCTTCCTCCACCACTTTCCAGAACTACTGACATATACAAACAATATATCCCCATTTTATCTCAATATATCAGCAAAGGCTTCCTTTAATGCTTCAAACTCTGACATACTGCAGGTATATCTATTGTAATACGAATAATTGCTGGTTGTATCCCAAAGAATCGGACACATTCCGTAATCATATGCCACTTCTGCCACACTCTTCATATAAAGAACAGCATTATCTTTTGACTTGTTGGACATAGCCGGAACGCCGAATTCACCGACAATTACAGGAATTCCCTTGCCTACAAAATTGTCATACATCATTTTCATATACTTTTTAAGCTCAGCCACATCAGAATCGCTTCCCCACTGGGTCTTTGCCTTTCCCCAATCAGCATCTGCCTCTAGTATTGTATAAGTCGATGGTGTATAATAATGCACTGACACCGCACATCTTCCCTGCGGATCCGAAGGCATCTTAAAATACGAATCGCATGTAAGTGTAATATCTGTAGCATAACCTGCTATAAGCAAATGTCTATATGTATTATTTCCGCCTGAACTTCGCACCACATCCACAAATGTCTGATTAATTTCATTTAACAATCCATAAGCTTCTGACTTGCCTGATGTACCACCGTAACGATTCCAAACCGAATCCCAACAGCCCTCTTCATTCAACGACTCAAACATAAGCTTGTCACCATAATCACCAAATGCCGCCGAAAGCTGTGTCCATATAGCCTTATACTTCTTCATACAATTTTCTTTATCCGTAGGAAAGTTCTCCCACCAACCGCTATCATAATGTATATTTATAATTGCGTACATTCCGCTGTCAAGTGTCCAGTCAACAACTTCCTTTACTCGGGCAATGTAAGATGCGTCAATATTGTAATTTGAATCCATCATATTGGACCATGCCACAGGAATTCTGAGAACTCCAAAGCCCTCAGCTGCCATACCCTGAATCATTGCTTTTGTAATTTTAGGGCTTCCCCATGCGGTCTCAAAATTAGTTACGCTGGATTTATTAATCCATGTTCCACAGGATTCAAATGTGTTGCCCAGATTGATTCCAATCCCCATCTCACGTACAACCTGAGCTGTAGTTATATTTCTCATATCCCCCGTAGATACTGTGTTATCACCTATTCCACCGGAAGCTGTAGTCGTTTCCTTTTGTGCAGCAGTCTGCTGCGTTGTAGTCTGCTGTGTTGTTGTAGTCTTTGTTGTACTATTTTCATCAGCAACCTTTGTTGTAGTTTCTTTTGAATCGCCTGTAGCTTCCTCGCCATTTAACGCAGATGTTGTTTCATCTTCTTTATCTGCCGAATCAGATGTGGTTTCTCCCTTAGTTGATTCGCTATAATCATCCGATGATTCGCTCTTTAAATCCGAGGTTTCGTCGGCCTTGGTTGTTGTCCCTTTTTCCTTCGTACTTTCTACCTTTTTTGTTTTTTCGCCACCCTGCTCACCTTTACCTGAACAGGTTGTAGCAAGCAAAACTCCCACCAAAATAACTATTGCTGCCACCACCGCTATAACAATTTTTATTTTTCTTGAATTCATATACCGTATTTCTTCTCCTAAAATCTACCTTTTATGTTCATTTTATCCAGTGCCAGGCCAAAAATCATAAAGACAATTGCACTTCCTACACTTTGAATAAGATTCCCACCTGCAGATACTAAAAATGCAACCTCATATCCAAGCACAATACTTTCTGCAAGAAAATATCCCATTACCGTGATGAATATTCCAATTACTGTAGCTATTATATTTCTGGGCGAAACTATTTTTTTACCTTTACTTGTAAAAGGTATAGTTATAAGCATTTTCACCACAACTGTTGGCAATGCCCACATTGGTGCAGTAAGCAAATCCGCAACGCCTCCGCCAATGGCACCTACTGCCATTGCATATGGCTTTGGAAGCAAGCATGCCGCCAAGTAAATGAGACTATCACCAATATGTATATACCCACCTGTTGCAGGAAGCGGAATATGAAATACATAAGCCGTCATAACCGTAGTCAAAGCAGCTAGTATAGCTGCCAATGCAATATTCCTGGTTCTAGTGTTCTTGTTTGTGTTATTCACACTTCATCCCTTCTTTCATTAGCCAATAGAGATTCCCCTCAAAATTGATACCATCTGTTCCCGGAATATTCTCATTAGCCGTATCCGCAATGCTTTTATATATAAATCTTGTAGCTATCTCCATAGCTTTTCTTGTAGACATACCATTCATCTTCAAACCGCACACTGTTGATGCAAATAAATCACCTGTCCCTGAAAAGCTTTTATCCACCGAAGATGTGCACACCTTGTAGTTTCCTTCATTTGTCAAAGCATAATTGTAAATGTACTGACCATCAGCTTTAGAAACTCTAATTCCTGTAACTATAATTTCAAGCTCATCATTTGCCATAGTCTTAATGGCTTTTGCAATATATTCTATCTGTTCAAACAGCTTATCCTTATCTTCTATTCCATTAAGTTTATGATAATCCACATCTGCTAACATACAGGCTTCAGTAAAATTAGGAGTTATAAGCTTCGCTCGCTTTACTAAGCTACGCATTTTTTCTAACAGCTGGTCGGAAAACATCTTATACCCTTCCCCATTGTCCCCCATAACAGGGTCAACCAATAAGAAGGTATTCTCCAACAAAAACTCATCTAAAAAATCATTTACGTAATCTATCTGATTAGCTCCTGTCAAATAACCACTATATATACCATCAAAATAAACATTATTCTTCTTCCATGCATCAATATATTTAGGAATCATATCCGTCATATCCTTGCAATAAAAATGCTCATATCCACTTTGTCCTGTAAGCACTGCCGTTGTAACAGGATTACATGTTACACCCAGCGCTGATATTACTGGAATTGCTGCTGTCAAAGAGCATCTTCCAAAGCCTGATAAATCGTTTATTAATGCAACCTTTTTCATAAGAGCCATTCCCTCTTTCTTTTTAGTCCTCAAAATTAAAATACTTGGTAAGAAACCTTTTATTTCTTACCAAGTATACGCTTCTGATTTTATTTGTCAAGAAACAATTCAATTTATGCGCACAAAATAGCCTTCACTTCATCAATAGGCATATTATAATTTTCACTTATAATTGCCGGTATTTGTTCTTCGCTAGTTCCTAAACTTTTCTTTTAATTTTTCAATCTTTTCTTCCACTCTAATCTGCTTCGAGAACAAAATATTAAGCATTTCAGTTAATTGGCATTTATCTTCACAATTAGCATTCAATTACACAAAAAATCATTACCATTTTATCATAATTCTCTAAATTTTCAGGTGTGTTACCAACTAGATTTTCTTTACATATATAATACCTTTCAATGGTATTCCCCATATACTTAGGAACCTTCATGCATATCCATATAGAATATATCTTTTTTATTTTTCCATACTCCGAATTCTTAAACTCAACGCCATGTTGTGAAGATATCATTCTCGAGCTGTAATATATCCCTCTCGTAACTAGCGGATATTTTTCATTGAACTTCTGTTGTGCTTCAACATTTATTCTCAGCTTTACATAATTGTCATTCTTAGGTGCATATGCTGCAAATCTAATATCAAACGTAGTTGTTCCTTCTCCGTATTCACTGATAACGGTGTCATTACCATCGATTTTTTCACCATCCATAGTATCAAAAAACACTGGATATGTACTAATCTCTGGTATACCTTCAATACATTCTTGTACCCTTCGTATCGGCACATTTCTAAATTCATCTGTAGTTTCTTGTAAGATTCTTGATAATATTTGCTTGCAGCTTAGAATCTCTTTGCAATAATTGTTATACATAGCCTTATCGCCTGCACGTTTTATTGCATTTGATAAAATATTACTCATGCAATTCCTCCTTCTTGTATTAGCAGGAGTGCATATCTTTTTGGAAACCCCTGCTGTTTTTATTATTGAAATAATCAGCATAGATTTCTTTTTTGAATACTAAATAGAATTTAGATGATTAGTAACAACGTTATTTTTACGTCAAATGAAATATTATGCTTGTGGTGATAATAGCACAATATTTTTCGCTTTACAACCTCTTATTTAATTTTTCATTTATTTTGCTTTTATATCAAAATATAGCTATTTATTTTTTCCTTTTTACAATTTAAAGCTCACATTTCTTTTGTTATAATTCAAACATAAGAAATGTTTTGGAGGTTACGCATAGATTATGAAAATAAAAGTATTAACAATTATAGTAGCATTATTGACAATAGCTCATATTGCCCTAACATATATTCCAGCAAAGGATGTATGTTCAGTATGTAATGAAGAAAAATCCGGTTTTGACTATATGGTACCAAATCTCGTTGGGCATATAAACAATTCAGAAAATACAAGATCTCTACAATTTTATTGTAATGATTGCTACGAGCAAACAAATGATACATTTAAAGAAATGATGGAACGACAGCATCACGAAAATATAAGAACTGCTATCTTCTATGCCATAGATATAGTACTTTTCCTTCTCTTTTGTGATTTATTTGATGAATATATAAAATTAAAAAAAGAAAATAAGGATTTAAAAAACGAAAATAAATATTTAAAAAGCCTTATACCGAACAAAGATTAATATTTGAAATTAAATACAATATACGTGCAAAATATTTGATTAAAGGTGCAAACGTCAACAAAGAAGGGCATCAATAGCCCTTCTTTTATATTATTTCTTTTTATTTTTAGCCTCTTCCCTCTCCCTCATCATCTCTTCATATTCAGGATAAGTCATATAATCTCTGTAATCCCAGTCAATATTTTCTCTGATAACCTTAGCTCTGTTACCTGCGATTACAACGTGGTCAGGGTATGTACCCTTTACAAGAGACATGGCGCCAACCATTGAATGCTCGCCAATATCAGAGTTGTATATAACTGCCGACTCCATTCCCACCCATACGTGGTCTCCAATTCTAACATGAACATCATCTCCAATGTGAAGATTCACCTTTTCCGTTAAATCAAAGAGACTGTGGGCACCGCCGGAAAGAAGCTTAACATTCTTTGCAAACATACAGCCATCACCGATAGAAAGCTCTGTATTCTCTACACAACACATATAAAATCCGTTAAGACAGGTAATATCATCACCTACAGTCAATGTTCCATCGAAGTTACTGATGAAAAAGTCACTACCTAACCAGCCATTTCCGGCAAACTTTGAAACAGAATTTTTAAGGAACATTCTACCGTTATGCATACCCATGCCTGGACCAAACTCCAAGGTCGCGCCACCCTTCATACGGAGTTTAAGGCCAGCAGCATAGAAATCCTTGCCAATATAAAGCTTGTTATTATATCCTTGAAATTCCAGCTCAATTCCTTCAAATCTATCCTCACAGATAATCTCATTGCCACATTCGTCGCAATAATATCCTGGTATATCAGTGATAATCACAGAACGCCAAATAATGTGCATCTGCTTTTCTCCATAGTAGCCAAGACCACGAAGCTTATGCAACATATCCTTGTCATACGCGCTTCTTATAATCAAATAAGGTAGCTTGTCGGCATCAGTTTTTTCAACCTCATCAAGACTGATAAAACCGCACACTTCAACGCCATTTTCACATAAGAAGCTTTTTATATGCTCATAATCCTTGTCATCATTCAATACATAAACTTGCTTACTTTCAATATTTCTTTTTAATTTGTAAATGTCCACTCCTGACATCCAGTTTGAAATGTAAAAGCTTGGTTTCTTCATCACTAGCACACCTCCACAATTTAATTCCATCTTAGTAAGAAATTATACTACTATTCATAATTTATTGCATTACTAATTTTTTCAAATGACAAAAATCTATTATCTTGAACTTTTCCTTCTAGTGAGCTTAATACAACGGAATTTTCCAGCAAGATGTCTTTAGCCTCAACCGCTGTACAGCCTGTTTTATTACATATATATGCACACGCACTTGTTACATACGCTGTTGCAATCGAAGAACCTGATAGTAACTCATATTTTTCCTCTCCATTTGTAATACATAAAACATCTTCTCCTGGTGCTGCTATATCTATATTTTCTGAATAATTAGAATGTGCTCCACAAAATCCATTGTTATCGGTTCCCCCTACCGAAATAACATTATCCAAATCATATGCAGCTGGATACATAATAACATTTTCATTACTATTTCCTGCCGCACACACATACAACATTTCACTATTGCTAATATACTCATATAGTTGCTCATTATATTCATCCATAACAAAACTGCAGTTTACTACTCTTGCACCTAATCTTTCAGCACATTCTAATTCTCTTATTAGTTTATTAATATCTAACTCCACATTATCAATTTCAATATAATAGATCTTTACATTTTTTAAAACGCTTATATATTCCCCGTTCGGCGCGTTAGAACAAATAATACCTACAACTGATGCCCCATGACTCTTCCCGGTAAATTCTGACAACTCGTTTATGTCATTTTTCCATATCCCTTCAAATAATTCATTATTAGTATCTATCTTTGAATCAACCACACACACAATATTATTACTATCATCTAATTCTATCGGCTTATCATCTATTAACCCAATATCTATACCTTTTATCCCCTTTCTACCACATATTTCCTGCCCCTGATTTACGATAGGCCATTGTAGATTTACATCTTGTTTTTGACATGATAAAAACATTAAACACACTGTTAACGACAATATTACAATTCTCCGTTTATATATATTGTATTTCATATTATCCTTTAACCCATTCATCCGCATTTCTTTTGCAAAAAATCACCATTGATATAACTACGAATATAACGACATGTATCAATATATTAATTATTGACGAAGTCGGCGTTATCCCCTCAAAAATTTCATTTCCGTCTAAATATATTTGAAACTGTATATTTGCCAATAATGAATATTTTAAGAATTCGAATTTTGACAAAGCTAACACAAATGTCGAGCCCATTAAATAAATTATTATGCTAATGCATGTCGCAATAATTCCATTTTTTACAATCAGAGCAACCAGTATTGTTACTATAGCACAAGCCAATAACGTAAAAAAATTATAAAAATCATAATATAATATTTGCCCTATGACCGACTTAACAACAATACCATTATTATAGCTTACAAAAACATCATTTATCCCATCAAATCCAAAAAAGATTCCACCTATTAGTATCGAAAAAATACCAGTTAAAGCTTGAATGAAAACACATAAACTTACAAGCGTTACAAATTTTGAAAAAAATATTTTCATACGGCTTATCGGCCTGCTTATCAATGCCAACAAAGCATGACCTCCAAACTCATCTGTCCATATTTTTCCTGCTCCCAATATCATTATAATTACAGTTATAGAAAACATTTGATTCAAAGATAATACCAAATTTCCTATACTATGTATCTTTATAGGTGATATGTCGTTCTTAAGCATATATTTATCAACTTCTATGCAATTTAAATAATATTCTCTTGTACCATTAGATAATCCATATCCTCCGCTTAAATATTCATTCAATTCGTTAATTTCGTTTTCAAGCACTTCCCTTGGATCACCGTCAAATAATTCCTTCTGTGAATCAATGCTTAATGTAAATAATAATACTCCTACCAAAATCAAAGTAACAATAATAAATGTAATTTTTGTCGAATAAAATTTGATAATTTCATTTTTAACCAAATTTGCAAACACATATTTTTTTCTACTTACTATATCATTACTCATCCAACTCACCTCCGACTTTATTAATATATATTCTTTCAACATCAGTATAACTTTCAATATTTACAATTTTTATACCAGCCTGTATTATGTCTGAAATACAGTTATTAAATTCATCATTAACAACCTCTACACTTATTTTATCTTCTGATATTTTCAAAATACTATATTTTTCACCCAATAATTTTAGTAACAATTCTAAATCATCCACTTGGATAATATGTACATTTTTATCTTCTTTACCCATATCTACATCATCCACTATTTTTCCAGCTCTCATAAACACAATTCTATCGCAAACCGACTTCAACTCTCCTAATAAATGACTTGATATTAACAATGTACATCCGTATTCTTCCTTTGCTATTTTAAATAGTTTTCTAAATAACACTACACCTTCAGGGTCTATTCCATTCAATGGTTCATCAAGAAAAATCATTTTTCTTTTGGTTAATAGCATTTGCGCCATATTTAATCGTTGCAACATACCAAATGAATACTTTGAAACACTTTCATTCATTCTCTTCTGTAAACCTACAACCTTAAGAATCTCATAAACATCTTCTTTTGTAACAGTATATAATCTGGCAACCTGCATTAAATTTTCAAAGCCACTCAATTGTGGATAAAATGGTGCCTTATCATAACAAAATTGTATGTTTTCCAAATATTTTTCAACATTATCACCTTGTTCAATTCCATCCACCCAAATTTTTCCACTACGTTTTTTTACTGCACTTGCACAAGCCTTTATTAAGGTTGACTTTCCAGAGCCATTAGGTCCAACCAAACCAACAATCTCACCTTTGCCAATTTCCAAACTTAACTCGTCAATAATATTTTTTTTCCCTCTATAAACACTTAAATTCTCAATTTTTAACATAAACTCACCTTTTACTTATTTTCTTTCGTAAACAACTAAATTTGCTCCATCTATTTCAAATTCTACTTCTTCAAGCTGGGAAATTATCTCCATACTTACTTCTTCATTTGGCACTAAATCCAAATAATAGTTTTGCTGGTTATCAACTATGGAATCTATTCCCACTAATTCTATATTAAAATCCAAGCCATTTATTTCTGTTTTTGCTCCATTAAACTCCTCAATTGATAGCATTTTACCACTGTCAAAACCACCTCTTCCCTCACAAACAATATAAAATCTGTAAGAATTTGCTCTGTATTCTATTCTTTTTATGTATATTTGTGCATATTCATCGCACCTATATAAGACTATCTTATCACCAACATATTCTTTTAAATTTACGTTAACTTGTATATTATCAATTTGCTCATTGTTAATATCATAATCTTTCTCATCATATCCTCCAATGCCATACAACCCTATCTTAATTCGATCAGTTACATCAAAGAAAACTATTATACCTATTGA
>CAYWDL010000055.1:0-10073 GCA_964457015.1 uncultured Roseburia sp.
CTTTGACATACGGGAGTTTTGATTGGAAGCAGCGTAACATCCGGTGAATCCAATGCGCCCCAGGAAAATTGTGGCCAAAAGCCAATACCCATATTTGCGGCAATGCAATTTTTTACATAGGTTGGATTGTCACTTTGGAATATGATGTTTGGTTTAAAACCTGCGAAACCACAGTAATTATCACAGATAAGACCAAGGCTTGTGGCAGTTCCAAGACTTATGAAGTCTTCGTTTTTTACATCAACAAGATTGATGCTGTTTTTCTTGGTAAACCGTGATGAGTTAGGAACTGCCATAAACAGCTTCTCAGTACAAATATATGTGTTATTCATTTCATCAGGAGAGCTGTGATAATATGGCTTTGTTGTGATTGTTACATCATAATCCCTTAGATCATCATCCTGATATATGCGAAAATGTATATGTTCATTTTTCTTTTTATATTCAATAATTGCCTGGGTTGTCAGATACGATGCGGCCAACAGGTTGATTCTTATGGTATTATTCTCCTTCTCGGACATTTCATTTATTTCACTTCCAAGATTGTTTATCATTTCAACAAATGGATTGAGCTTCTTATAAACAAATTTACCATATTCAGTTAATTTAATATTACGTCCGCTGGATGTTAGAAGTGGTACACCAAGCTCCTTTTCTAAACGCTTGATTGACTGGGTTAGCGCAGGCTGGGCAATATGCAGTTCCTTTGCCGTGTTTGTTATGTGCAGATTTTTAGCAACTGCACAAAAATACATCAATTGAGTCAGTTCCATATTATTTCCTCCAAAGCTTTGTATTAAATGTGATATATAACATTTATCATATAAGATGCCTTTTAATCATAATATTACATTGATATATAAAATGTAAAGAAAAAGATTGTTAAAAATGTTTCTTTTAGTAGATATTTTTTTGATTATTTTGTATAATAAATGTATTGATTTTGTTTTGTGAAATATAAGGAGAGAGTATGGGAAGAATATTGGATACAGATGAGACTATGCAAGGAATGAGCCTTGATGAAAAACTTAGTATTTTGACGGGACAGGATGCCTGGAGTACGGTGCCGGTTGAACGGCTTGGTGTGGACAGTATATCAGTTTCTGATGGCCCTCACGGACTTAGAAAGGTGAAGCAGGAAAAACCGCAGCTGGTGCAGTATGAAGCTGTTGCGTTTCCTACATATTCAGCCTTGGCGGCTACGTGGAATACGCAGCTTGCCTATGAGATGGGTAAGGCTGTTGCCGGTGAATGTATTGAGCAGGATGTGGATATTATCCTGGGACCGGGCGTGAACATAAAGAGAACGCCACAGTGTGGAAGGAATTTTGAATATTTTTCAGAGGACCCTTATCTTGCAGGAAAGCTGGCACTTAATTTTGTAAATGGTGTGCAGTCACGAGGAATTGGTACATCCTTGAAGCATTTTGCACTGAATAATCAGGAGGCAGACAGATTCCATATAAGTAGTGAGGTTGACGACAGAACCTTAAGGGAGATTTATTTGTATGCCTTTGAGGAGACAGTCAAGAAGGCTAAGCCGTACACTGTTATGTGTGCGTACAATAAGTACAACGGCATACATTGCAGCAGAAATAAGAAGCTGTTAGATGATATTTTACGTAAGGAATGGGGCTTTGATGGTGTTGTTATTTCGGATTGGGATTCGGTTCATGACAGAACGGAAAGCCTTAGAGCGTCATTGGAGCTTGAAATGCCATTTTCACCGTATAGCAAAGGTAAGTTGAAGGCTGATTATGATAACGGATTGCTGACGATGGAAGAGATTGACAGAGGCGTAAGAAGCATACTTAAGCTTGTTAATAAAGTGAGTGAAAGCTTTGGCTTAAGGGCGCGAATGGTTGATGACACAGCATCAAGGTTCGCTTTGTCCGAGGATATTGCAAGAGAGGCCATTACATTACTTAAGAATGATGATTATATTCTTCCGGTAACGAAGGCTAAGTATAAGAAGGTTGCAGTTATAGGAGGTTTTGCCAAGAAGCCGGTTATTCAAGGTGGTGGAAGCTCTCATGTGACACCTATAAGGGTGGTTTCGCCATATGACGGCATTATGAAGATTGCGACTGAGGAGAATGTTCGGATTACCTATGGAAGAGCATATAATCCTGATAACTGGTCATATATAAATGATATATTTGATGGCAATGAATCCATAACAATTGCTTCTGAAGCGGATATGGTACTGCTGTTTGTTGGTGAAAATGATAAGGTTGAGACGGAAGGTGTTGACAGACCGGGAATTCGTCTTCATGCAGAGATGGAGAGATTCATCAATCAGATTGCTGAGGTTAATGATAATGTGGTTGTTGTTTTGCAGACAGGCTCGGCGGTTGATGTTTCAGCATTTGAACCAAATGTTAAAGGCATTGTTTGGCAGGGGTATCTGGGAGGTGGCTGCGGTAATGCCATTGCAGAGGTTTTATTTGGCAGGATAAGTCCAAGTGGCAAGCTGGCAGAGACATTTCCAATGTGTGTCGAGGATACACCTACATATAGTGCAAACGGGGAAATGTATCCGGGAAACGGTCTGACGGCATGGTATAAAGAGGGCATACTGGTAGGCTACAGGCATTACGATAAGTATGAAAAACAGGTTATGTATCCGTTTGGACATGGCTTATCCTATGGCAACTTTGTGTATACTGATTTGAAGGTCGAGCTGCTTGGGATAAATGAAAAGACACCACTTAGTGATACATATGATGAAAATGGTCGTGTAAGAGATGTGATTAATGTAGCTGTTACCTTTAAGGTGAAAAATGCAGGATATATGACAGCCAAGGAAACAGTGCAGGTATATGTAAGGGATGTTGTTTCAAATGTACTTAGACCGGAGAAGGAATTAAAGGGTTTCACAAAGGTTGAGCTAAAGCAGGGTGAGGAGAAGGAAGTAAGGATTGTTCTTGGAAACAGGGCTTTTGCGTATTATTCAACAGCTGTAAATGGCTGGATGGTTGAAAATGGCGCATTTGACATAATGGTTGGTGCTTCGTCAAGAAATATTATATTGAAGCAGCGCATCGTTATAGACTAGAATATTTATTAATGGAGGACTTAAGTTTATGAAGTTTGAGAATACAACAATGACATTTCCGGCAGAACCGCCTAAGCCGATAGGGAAGCCTGTAAGAGGCGAGGAGATACATCCTCATAGTTTGTGGTTTTTACACGACCCGGCTATATTCCGTGACCCGGACACAGGGAAATATTATGTGTATTGTACACATCGAATTGCAAAGAAATCCGATGATTTGATTACATGGGAGCCTGTTAACGGATTTATTGATGTTCCGTCAGAGGATTCCCGCAGGCATGTTGGTGGGGATTCAATCTGGGCGCCAGATATAATCAAGGTTGGCAATGAATATAGATTGTATTGTTCAAATTCAAGCTTTGGTGTAAGACAATCAGCCATATTTCTTGCAGTTTCAGACAAGCCTGAGGGACCATTTGAACCTAAGGGAATAGTAGTAAAGACAAGTGAACCGGATTCGCCGGTCAATGCAATTGATGCCAATATCATAGAGGATGTAAGAGATGGCAGACAGTATATGGTATATGGTTCATTTTGGGGCGGAATCAGGATATTGGAGCTTGATAAGGAAACAGGTTTTGCCAAGGAAGAGGGGCTGGGTAAGTGCATTGCATGCAGACCTAGATATGTAAGCTCAGCTATTGAAGGACCTTATATTGTGTATAATGAAGAAACGGATTATTATTATCTGTTTGTTTCATATGGTTCATTGAATTCTGATTATAATATCAGAGTAGGAAGAAGCAAGGATTTATTGGGGCCATATGTTGATGTGAATGGCAGAGAGATGACAGATATAGAAGATTATGATAATGAGGTAGGACTTATGATTGCCTGTGGTTATCAGTTTGAAGGCTGTCAGGGATATATGGGACCGGGTCATAACTCTGTATTACACGATGCAGATGGCAGTTGGTATCTTGTGTGCCATATAAGAGAACATTGCTTCCAGCATGGCGAGATTTCAAAGATGAATATATATCAGATGTATTGGACTCCTGACGGATGGCCTGTTATTTCGCCGGAGGTGTACGCAGGCGAAAGGCTCCAAAAGGTTGATGAAAATCTTATTTGCGGAAGATATGACAGAATTAAAATGATAAAAACAACACCTCAGGGAGTGTTGAATTCGTTCCCGATGACATTATCGGAGGGTGGAAAGATGCAGATGAGTCTCACACATGGTTCGTGGAAAATGCTGGATGATAACACCATGAGTATTTCTTATGGCAGGACAGAAGAAATCGTTAAGGTGGCGCCGGCGTGGGACTGGGAGAGAAATGAACCTACATTGATTTTCACAGGTAAAGACGAAAAGGGTATATGCGTTTTCGGTAAAAGAGTTTAAAACGGTGTTTACAAAACAGAAAAAAGTTATTATAATGTACTAGTGAAAAAATCGAAATGGAGATTATTATGGGTAGCCAGGGATACACAAGAAGAGATCATAGACAAAGAAAGAAAAAGTCAAAAAATAGCAGAGAGCTTTTATTGGATAAATTATTGAAAATATTCTTTTATATACTAGTAGTTTTAGTAGCGATTATTTTGTTAAAGATAGTATTTTTTAGTGATGATGACAAGCAGGGGAATGGAAGCAAGGACAATCAGATTACAGCTGGTAGCAACAATGCCGATAATACAAGTTCTTCTGCGACAACAGATGGGCAGAATTCTGCAAATAATCAGGATGCGGCTGATGACACCGGTAAAAATAATAATTCATCAGATACAGCATTGAACACGGATGAGACAGGTGAAACTTCAGGAGAGGCTAATCAGGAAGAAACTACAAGTCGTGATCAGTACATACCAACAGGAGATTATACGATGTTTGATGATTCTGCATTTGTAGGAGATTCACGTATCGGAGGTCTGTATCTTAGTTCACAGCTTACAACCTCTACATTTTATTATGATGTTGGTGGCAATGTAAGCAGTGCTGTAGATGGTGATGGAATTGAATTGGATAATGGTTCAAAGGGTTCTGTTATAGACGCCCTGAAGCAGAGAGAATTTGAATATATTTTCATGCAGTATGGTGTTAATGAGTGGGGTTGGAATACAGATGGATTTATTTCAGGCTACGAAAAGCTTATTACTGAGATTAAGGCTGTACAGCCTAATGCGAAGATATATGTGCTCTCCATTATACCTGTAACAGCAGAGTATGCAGAGGAAAGAGCCGTAAATGCAATGAATGTAAACAAAAAGCTTGATGAGATGGATATTGCGCTAAAAAGCATGTCACAGAATTTGGGTGTAGAATATATCAATGTTGTTGAGGGTATTACAGGCGGTGAGAGAGTTCTTTCAAGTGAGATGAGCAGTGATGGATATCATTTGAACAGAGTAGAAAATTTGAAGCTGTTAGATTATATATGTGATACAATCAGATAAATATGGAGGATTAACATGAAAAGATTATTGAGCCTTTTGGCGTGTATCGTTATGTCGATGATGTTGTTTGTGGCGTGTAATGATAAGGAAAGTGAAAAAGAAGATAATAAGAATGAGAGTACTGAGGTTAATATTGACATAGAAGCTACAGCAGATTCATTGCTTAATAATGTCGGATTTGTAGATGAAATGACAGCAATTGAATCAATAGATTTTTTTGCAGCATTGTTTTCTATTGATAAGGAAGATGTAAAGGAGCAGAAGAGTTATACAAGCACAGGTGCGACTGCTGAGATGATTTCTGCAGTGAAATGCACAGATGCTGATGCTGCGAAGAGAGTAAAGGAAGCATTTGAAGCGTATACAAAGGATTTAAGTGGACAGTATGCGGATTATAAGCCTGAGGAATGTGAAAAGCTTGATAATCCTGTGATTAAAGTATATAACGAATACGTAATTGTATGTGTATCAGATAATAATGATAAAGCAGTAAAGAAAATAGAGGAACAGGTGAAGTAATGGTATTTAGTAGTTTTGTATTCTTGCTTATATTTTTGCCATTAGTATTGGTGGTTTATCATATAGTGCCAAAGAAAGCAAAAAACTATGTGCTGTTAGTATTCAGTCTTGTATTTTATGCGTGGGGAGAACATTTATATGTTTTCCTCATGATTGCGTCTATACTGATTGCATATTTTGCAGGTTTATTTGTGCACAAATTTTTACAAAGTAATAAGGAAAAGCTGGCTAAGATTGTGACGATTGTGTCGACAGTGTTTTATGTTGGTATGTTGTTATTTTTTAAGGTGGCTTATAAGTTTGAATGGTTACCACTTCCGATAGGGGTATCCTTTTTTACATTTCAGATAATGTCTTATGTAATAGATGTATACAGAAAGGATACAAAGGTACAGAAGAATCCTTTTTATCTTGGAACTTATGTGTCATTGTTCCCACAGCTTATAGCGGGTCCTATCGTCAGATATCAGACTGTTGCTGAGGATATGGAGGGAAGAAAGGAGACAACGGACAAGTTCGCCGAGGGCATTAACAGATTTATCATAGGTTTGGGTAAGAAGGTATTACTTGCCAACAATATTGGATTTGTATTCAATCAGGTACAGGCTATGGATTATGCAGATATATCAGTAGCAACTGCATGGATAAGCGCTTTGGCGTACGGTTTCCAGATTTATTTTGATTTTTCAGGATATTCTGATATGGCAATAGGTCTCGGCAAGATGTTTGGTTTCCAGTTTTTGGAGAACTTCAATTATCCTTACATTTCAAAGAGTATCACAGAGTTCTGGCGAAGATGGCATATTTCACTTAGCACTTGGTTTAGAGATTATGTGTATATTCCACTTGGTGGTAATAGATGCTCTAAGGGCAGACAATATTTTAATATGTTTGTGGTTTGGGCACTTACGGGCTTATGGCATGGCTTTGGATGGAATTTTATTGCATGGGGAATGTTTTATTTTGTGATATTAGTGATGGAAAAAACATTCTTGCTAAAATGGCTGGAAAGGATTCCTAAGGTATTCCAGCACATTTATGCATTGTTTTTGATTAATTTTGGCTGGGTATTATTCTCAATTGAGGATTCAGGAAAGCTTATAGAATACTTAAAGATAATGTTTGGATTTAGTGGAGCCAGGTTTGTTGATGAAACTGCAGTTTACTATATTGCGGGTTATGGTGTACTCTTTTTGATTGGAGCGATTGCATCAACACCTATATTGACAACTGTAAAGAATGCTATATTGAAGTCAGGTATAAATGATAAGGTTAAGTTTGCAGTGGAAGAAATTATTGTTCCGATTGCAGTTTGGGTAGTTTTGATTGTTTCGATTGCGTATCTTGCAGGCGAAAGCTTTAATCCATTTTTATACTTTAGATTCTAGTGTAAGGAGAGGAAAATATGGGTAAGAAGATAACGATTTCTCTGTTTCTTGTAACAATATTTGGATTGTCACTTGTGACATTTGCGACTAAGGACAGAGATTTTTCGGAAATGGAAAATAGAACATTGAGTGAAAAGCCTGAGTTTTCATCAGAAAAGCTGTTATCCGGTGAATTTGCGGATGATTTGGAAACATATCTTTCTGATCAGCTTGTATTGAAGGATTATTTTGTTATGCTTAAGAATAATTCGGATTTATTAAGTGGTAAGGATATACTCGGTGATGTGTATTATACTAATGGCAGGTATATAAGAAATTTTGATGAAAATACTGAGCAGATTACAAAGAATCTTTTGTTTATCAATAACTGGATTAGTACAAATGAATTAAGTCAGGATAAGGTTTCGTTTGTATTGATTCCTACGGCTTCATATGTGTACAATGAGTTTATGCCGGAAAGTAGTCTGAGTGATAAAGAAGATAATACATTTACATTGGTGGAAGAAGGCTTTGATGGTAAGTTTGTGTCATTGAAGGATTCCTTTGAAGGAAGCAAATCTAAGGATATTTATTATAAAACGGACCATCATTGGACAATGGATGGTGCGTATTTGGGATATAGCGATATGATGCAGGCTTTAGGTAAGAACGCTGTGTCTATGGATGAGTTTAAAGAAATAAAGCTTGAAGATGAATTTTTCGGCTCATTGCATTCTCAGGCACCATTATTTAACGCAGATGGTGATGAGGTGATACTATACGATTATAAGGATTTGGATTATATAATCACATATGAATCTGAGGGATATATAAGAAATTCATATATTTGCGAGGACAAGTTTGATATTAAGGATAAGTATACTGCGTTATTTGGAGGCAATTATGGCAGGCTGACTATAACTAACAATGATAATCCTGATGGAGAAAAGCTTATTATTTTCAAGGATTCATATGCTAATAGCCTGATACCGTACTTGATTTCGCAATATAGTGTTATTGAGGTTATAGATTTGCGTTATACGGCCATCAGACCCGGTTTTTATGATGATAAAACGGATTACAATGTAATGTTTATATATAATACTGATTTTATTAATACAGATAATAATTTTGTTAAGTTGATGAGTTTTTAATGGAGAAGGCAAATGAAAAAGCTTAAAAAGGGAAAATTACATTTTTCGTTACTGATAATAACATTGTTGCCGATGTTTTGCCTGTGGCTGATTATATCAATAGTCAGTATAAATAAGGTTAAAGAGGTTATAACACTGCAGGCAAAGAGTAATTTGCAGACAGTTGTTTATTCGGTGACAAGTGCATATTATGAGATGAGTAATGATGATGAGTTCTATTTTCTTGAGGAGGACGGAGAATACTATATTATGAAGGGCGAGCTGTGCCTGAATTATGATATGGATTATATTGAGGAATTGAAGGAAAAGACAGGAATGGATATTTCCTTTTTTAACGAAAATGTACGTGTTATGACTACATTAAAGGGTGAGGACGGAGAGTATCTTACGGGAACAACCGTTAAGAATATCATTAAAAGAAAGGTTGTAGATGAGGGCGAGGAGTGCTTTGTCGAAAATGTGTATATTGATGATGTAAAGTGCTTTTCATACTATGCTCCGTTGTATAATCCTGATGATACTATTGTTGGAATGGTAGGAATATCAGAGCCGGCGGATATGGTTACAAAGGATATATTGAAGGTTGTGGCACCGATGCTTGTTGTAACTATAATCATTATGGTTATAGCAGGAACTATCACGGCTATCTATTCTGAGAATCTTGTAAAGGTTATT
Organism: uncultured Roseburia sp.; assembly: GCA_964457015.1. Taxonomy (GTDB): domain Bacteria; phylum Bacillota; class Clostridia; order Lachnospirales; family Lachnospiraceae; genus SVEL01. The sequence continues at coordinate 9,174 of CAYWDL010000055.1, forward strand.
GATAAGACAAAGAGCTTCCTCAGTAAGGTTGCTGTTGGAAATTTGTCGTGTACAATTTCAAGTGATGTATTAAAGAGAAGTGATGAGATTGGTGATATTGGTCGAGCTGCGGTTGATATGCAGAAGTCGTTGAGAAGCTTTGTTGAGAGGGATGCTCTCACAGGTCTTATTAACAGACGTTACGGAGAAGTGGCCTTTAATGAGGTGTCTTCAAAGGCAGAAAGAACAGGAGAAAAGTACTGTGTTTGTCTGTGTGATATTGACTTTTTTAAGCGTGTAAATGATACATATGGTCATGATGCAGGTGACATGGTTTTGAAGGCTGTTGCAGAGGTGTTAGGAAGTCACATGGCTGGAAAGGGCTATGCCGTAAGATGGGGCGGAGAGGAGTTTTTGCTCATTTTTAGAGGAATCAATGAAGATACTGCAAAGTTTATTCTTGAAGGAATATTGGAAGAAATAAGGGAACTGGAAGTAAAAGATGGATATAATACTATAAAGGTTACAATGACCTTTGGTGTTATAGAAAAAACTGATGATATTGCTAAGGAAGAAATAATAAATAAGGCTGATGAGCTGTTGTATTATGGTAAGTCTAACGGACGAAACAGAATTGTAAGGAGTGGAGAAGTTGGGTGAGAAATTAACAAAAAGTGATGTAGAAAAGATTCAAAAAGAAATTGAACACAGAAAGATAGTTGTTCGTAAGGAAGCTTTGGAGGCGGTGAAGGAAGCCAGAGCTCACGGGGATTTAAGTGAGAATTTTGAGTATCATGCAGCTAAAAAGGATAAGAACAAGAACGAAAGCAGAATAAGATATTTGGAAAGAATGCTTAAAACTGCAACAATCATAGATGATTCTTCCGCGGATGATGAAGTGGGTATGAATAAAAAGGTAAC
>CAYWDL010000056.1:0-10052 GCA_964457015.1 uncultured Roseburia sp.
GTTGTAGCCATATTACAGGTGGTGGTTTCTATGAAAATATTCCTAGAATGCTTCCGGATGGCGTTAGAGCTGTTGTTAAGAAGGATAGCTATGAAGTACCAGCAATCTTTAAGATGCTTATGAAGGACGGCGATATCGCAGAAGAAATGATGTACAACACATTTAACATGGGTATTGGTATGGTTCTTGCATTGGACCCTGCTGATGTGGATGCTGCTATGAAGGCTGTTGAAGAGGCTGGCGAGAAGGCTTACGTTATCGGTAAGGTTGAGGCTGGCGAAAAAGGAGTAACTTTATGCTAAATGTCGGCGTATTGGTTTCAGGTGGTGGAACAAACCTTCAGGCCATTATTGACGGAATAGAGAATAACAGCATTACAAATACTTGTATAAAGGTTGTTATCAGTAACAATAAAAATGCTTATGCCCTCGAAAGAGCGGCTAAGCATGGCATTGAAGCTAAGGCTGTGTCGCCTAAGGACTACGAAACAAGAGAAGAGTTTAATGAAGATTTAGTAAGAATTTTGGATACATATAAACTTGATTTGATTGTTCTTGCAGGCTGCCTTGTTGTATTGCCGGAAAGCTTAATTAAGAAGTATAAAAATAGAATAATCAACATTCATCCATCACTTATACCTTCCTTCTGCGGAACAGGATATTATGGTCTTAAGGTTCACGAGAAGGCATTGGAGAGAGGTGTTAAGGTGACAGGTGCCACAGTGCATTTTGTGGATGAGGGAACAGATACAGGTCCAATCATTTTCCAAAAGACTGTAGAGGTAATGGATGATGATACTGCAGAAAGCTTACAGAGAAGAGTAATGGAGCAGGCTGAATGGGTTATTATGCCAAGGGCCATTGATGCCATTGCAAATGGACGAGTATCAATTGAAGGAAATAAGGTAATTGTTAAATAGAAAGGTACGGTTATCACTGATGAAAGTATTAATAGTAGGAAGTGGCGGAAGAGAGCATGCTATAGCATGGAAGGTTGCTAAGAGTGAGAAGGTGTCAAAGATTTATTGCGCTCCGGGCAATGCCGGAATTGCAGAATTTGCTGAATGTGTTGCCATTGGTGCAATGGAATTTGATAAGCTTGTGGCATTTGCCAAGGAAAAGGAAATTGATTTAACCATCATTGGTATGGATGATCCGTTGGTTGGTGGTGTTGTAGATGCATTCGAGGCGGAAGGTTTAAGAGTATTCGGCCCAAGAAAGAATGCTGCCATCCTTGAAGGTTCAAAGGCATTTTCGAAGGATTTGATGAAGAAGTATAATATTCCAACAGCTGCTTATGAGAATTTTGATTCCCCTGAAAAAGCATTGGAATATCTTGAGACATCTACTTATCCAATAGTGTTGAAGGCTGATGGTCTTGCGCTTGGAAAGGGTGTTCTTATCTGCAATACAAAGGAAGAGGCTAAGGACGGCGTTAAGACACTTATGCTGGACAAGCAGTTTGGTAATGCGGGAAATACTATTGTTGTTGAAGAGTTTATGACAGGAAGAGAGGTTTCTGTACTTTCTTTTGTTGACGGTAATACAATAAAGATTATGACATCTGCTCAGGACCATAAGCGTGCCAAGGACAATGATGAGGGCTTGAACACAGGTGGTATGGGTACTTTTTCACCAAGCCCGTTCTATACTGAAGAGGTGGATGAATTCTGTAAAGAATACATTTATCAGAAAACAGTAGATGCCATGAAAGCGGAAGGAAGAGAATTCAAGGGAATAATTTTCTTTGGTCTTATGCTTACACCTAATGGCCCAAAGGTGCTTGAATATAACGCAAGATTCGGCGACCCTGAAACACAGGTAGTTCTTCCAAGAATGAAGAATGATATTGTGGATGTGTTTGAGGCTTGTATCGATGGAACATTAGATAAGATTGAATTGGAGTTTGAAGATAATGCAGCAGTATGTGTTGTATTAGCATCAGACGGTTATCCTGAACATTACGAAAAGGGCTTCAAGATTAGCGGATTGGAGAATTTTGAAGGAAGAGACGACTATTTCGTGTTCCACGCAGGTACAAAGTTTGAGGGTAACGATATTGTTACAAATGGGGGAAGAGTATTAGGAGTTGTAGCGAAGGGCGCAGATTTAAAGTCAGCCAGAGCAAATGCTTATGAAGCTACGAAGCTTGTTGATTTTGATAACAAGTATATGAGAAATGATATTGGTAAGGCTATCGATGAAGCATAATGAATAGCCTTAGATTATAGACTCCTCTTTTATCTGAAGAGGAGTCTACATAATTATTAGAGACATTGGAATAAAGTGGGAGAAACTAATGAAAATTATCCAAAGTAGAAAAAAACTTAATATTATATGCTACATTTTAATTGTAGCTATGTTTGTAAGCCTTCTTCCTAGTTTGGGTTTAGATAAAACATATGCGTACACTGAAAAGACAGGTGTTGTATTTGACGGAACATTAAACATAAGAAGCGGTCCGGGAACGAGTTATGGGATTGTTGGAACGTTTGCTGACGGAGAGATAATAAATATTGTTGATGAAGCCTATGCAAGTGACGGTGCGAAATGGTATAAGGTGCGATTTAAATCGTCAGGGGTTGATACATACGGTTATGTAATAAGCACGTGGGTTAAAAATGTTCAGGATGTTATAGAATATACTCCGGATGCTGATTTTGAGGCTTATCTTGATTCACAGGGATTTCCGGAAAGTTATAAGGATGGCCTTAGGGCTCTGCATGCAAAGTATCCTAAATGGGTGTTTGTTGCGGACCACTTGGATTATACATGGGATTATGCTGTTGCAGGGCAGAATTCATTGGGTAGAAGTCTTATTAGTGTTAATTCCATAAGCTCTTGGAAATCGTTACAAACCGGTGCGTATAATTGGGAAACCGGTCAGTGGATTGGGTTTGATGGTTCAACTTGGGTGTGTGCATCAGAAGAAATTATAAAGTATTATATGGACCCGAGAAATTTCCTGGATGAGAATAGTGTTTTCCAATTTCAGTTGCAGTCATACAACGCAAGTATACATACCATTGACGGATTGAGAACCTTGGCGTCGGGAAGCTTTCTTGCTACAGGCTCCATAACAGATGATGAAACAGGAGGAACCATAAGCTATGTGGATGCTGTTATATTAGCGGCAAAAAAATCAGGTGTAAGTCCATACCTTTTGGCATCAAGTATTATTTTCGAGATGGGAAATGATGGTAGCAGCAATAGTATTTCAGGTACATTGGCAGGTTATGAAGGCTTTTACAATTATTACAACTGGGGTGCGTATGCAGCAAATGGTCTTACGGCTATACAGAATGGCCTGTTGTATGCACAGAGGACAGATGCGGAGACATTAAGACCTTGGAATACAAGGTATAAAGCCATCATTGGCGGTGCTTTAAAGTTTGGTAATGATTATATTAATCAGGGGCAGGATACAGCGTATTACAAGAAATTTGATTATATTGGAACGCCGTTTACACATCAGTATATGACCCATATAATGGGTGCATATCTTGAGGGAAAGGAATCAGCGGAAGGCTATTCGCAGACCTTGAGGCAGAACACGGGATTAGTATTTAAGATACCGGTATTTAAGAATATGCCAGAAACACCTGCAACTTGTCCGACGGGAGACGGAAGTCCTAATAATGTACTGAAGTCACTTAGTGTATCAGGATACACATTGACTCCAACCTTTAGCTATTACACTCAGGAGTATTCATTGGTGGTTGAAAATAACGTGAGCAGCATTAATGTTGCTGCAACTGTGATGGATAGCAGTGCTAAGCTTGCAGGAGTGGGAAGCATCGCTCTTAATGAAGGCCTGAATGCAGTTAAAATAACGGTAACCGCTGAAAGTGGAAGTGCAAGAACATATGTGATAAATGTGGTTAGAAAGACTGCGGAGCCTGAGACGGAATCGGGAAGCACAGGCGAAGGTGAAACGACAGCACCGGAGGATACAACTACTACTCCTTCGACAGAGGCACCTAAGCCACAAATAACCACTACACTGGTATTAAATGATGCGGATAAGCAGATTAACGGTATTAGCGCAAAGACGGACGTCGGTACGTTGCTGGCTAAGCTTACGGTAAAAAATGGAACAGTGGCATTAGTTGATAAAAATGGAAATGCTAAGACGAGCGGCAATGTTGCAACAGGCGACAAGGTTGTTGTTAAGGATACCAAAGGTGCGGTAAATAAGGAGTACACCGTGATTTTATACGGAGATGTAAATGGCGATGGAGATATTAATCTTAAGGATGCTTACATTGTAAGGAAATATCTGCTTTCTGAGATGAGTATGGATGGTATATACCTGAAAGCGGGAGATGTCAATAGAAAAGCCGATGGAGTTGACCTTAAGGATGCGTATATAATGAGAAAATTCATTTTAGGTGAAATGTCTATTAATCAGCAGTAATTGACGGAGGAGAAAATGAAAAAAACACTTTTAAATTCAGTAAAAATCGTAATATTTGCCATAATAATGATATTGGCAACAGGCTTGAAGGATTATGAGGTTTATGGGGCTGATGCTAATGTAACGGTTTCTTCAACAAGTGTCGAAGAAGGTAAGGATGTATCAGTTTCAGTAACTATTTCTTCAGCAGAGAAGATGGCAGCATACAATATTATGTTGACATATGATGCAAATTTGCTTGAATATGTCAGCGGTGCAGACGGCGGCGGAAATGGTGCTGTAAAGCTGTTAAATGAGCTGTTTGAGGATACATCTGTTACAAGAACATTGACATTTAAGACAAAAAAGGCGGGAAGTGTTTCGATTAATGTTGATGCGTCGGCAAGCAGCATTATTAATATGAGTATTGAGGACTGTAATCTGGTTGCAAAAAATGGTACGGTTACAGTTAACCCAAAGGTTACATCTTCGTCAAATAACTATCTTTCATCCTTGGTGGTGGCAGGTGTGAGAGAGGATGGAACAACAGCTGCTTACAATATCACACAAAGAGAAACTAATGTGGTTGGATTCGATAAGAATCAGGATAAATATATGGCATATGTTGCCAATGATATCGTGAAATTTGCAGTAACTGCTGTTGCAGAGGATAATACTGCAACGGTATCTGTTACAGGTGTTGACCTTGCGGAAGGTGGTGCAAATGTAACAACCATTACTGTTACGGCGCAAAACGGAGAGGTGAGAACTTATGTGATCAATACATACAGAGTTCCATCGGAAGGTGAAGATGAGACAACTACTATGAATGAAGAGACGTCAGAGCCTGAATCAGAAACAACGTCAACACCGGAAGCTCCTGTGGATAAAGAAGTAACAATAGGAGATGATATATATGTGGTAACAAATATTTCCGAAGAAACACTTCTTCCGGAAGGCTTTTCAAGAATCGATTACACATATGACGGTCAGAATTACGTTGTAGCAAGGGGCGAAGCTAAGAAGCTCACAATAATGGAGCTGGTTAAAAAAGGAACTGATGAGAAAGCTCTCTATGTATATGACGAGGTTAACAATGTATTTTACAAGTTCGTGAATATACAGATTATAGATAAAATGTATACTGTTACGGAAAAACCGGAGGAAGTAGCGATACCGGCAGATTTTGAGGCTACACTGGTAAACATTGATGGCGAAATGCTTAATGTGTGGGCTAACAAGAATGAAGAGGGCATTTATATGTTCTACGGCATGAACTGGAATGGTGAAGAGGGGCTTTATCTCTATGATTCAAAGGAAAAGACTGCAATGAGATATTTGGCGCTTACTTCTTTTGAAGTGTCAAATACAGTTACTCCGGAGCCTGATAACAGTACAGGTTCTACAAGTAGTGATGATAATGCCACAGTTGAATCAGAGGATTCAACAAAAATTATTATAATAATTGCTGAGGCATGCCTTATTCTTGTGTTGATAATTGTTATAATCATATTAATTATAAAGGCTAAGAATCCGGATTTGGATGATGAGGACGAAGATTTTGATGATGAAGATGAATCAGAACTGGATGATGATGTTTTGCCAGATGATGAATTAGCTGAGTTGGATGCTGACGTGCAGGAAGAGGAAGCATACGAAGAGGAAGTCCGGGAAGAAGTGTGCGAAGAAGAAACCTTCGATGAAGAAGTGCAGGAAGAAGTGAAGGAAGAAGAAGTGCAGGAAGAGGAAGCATACGAAGAGGAAGTATACGAAGAAGAAGCCGGCGTTTCTGAGACGTCGGAGGAAATCTATGTTTCGGAAACTGCAAGTTTAGCAAGTACCATAGAAGAAATGCTTAGTGACTCATCAACTTCGTTAAACGATGATGAACTTGATATGGTTTTGGATAAATTACTTTCCGATGACTAATAGTATTTTGATGGAGGCAAATGTAGATTATGATGCAGGATAAATTCACAAAAAGCGCAAAGCAGGCCATAGAGCAGGCAGGGCAGATTGCGAAAAGACTAGAGCACGGATACGTGGGTTCTGAACATTTGTTGGCTGGATTGACAGCTGTTAAGGAAGGAACGGCGTCAATTGTTCTTGAACATTTTAAAATAACTACTGATAAGATTATTGAGCTTATTGAACAGTTTATTGCTCCTGTAAAGCCAATAGCTTTGTTGGAGCCGGGAACATTTTCACCTAAGGCAAAAAGTATTATAGAGAATAGTGGGAAGGAAGCTCAAAGATTTGGCGCATCCCAAATCGGTACAGAACATTTGCTGATTGCCATTTTGAAGGAAAATGAGTGCTCGGCACCAAGATTATTAAATACAATTGGTGTCAATGTGCAAAAAATGTATCTTGAGCTTATTGTGGCTATGGGTAAGGACCCTGTTGATTATAGGGAGGATTTGCAGAATGGAAAGCAGAACAAGAGTGGAAAGCCTGGAATGTTGTCACAGTTTAGCACGGATTTGACAAAAAAGGCTGAGGAAGGAAAGCTTGATCCGGTAATCGGCAGAGAAGACGAAATCCAAAGAATTATTCAAATTCTATGCAGACGTAATAAGAATAATCCGTGTCTTGTTGGAGAGCCTGGGGTGGGTAAAACTGCTATTGTTGAGGCTTTGGCTGGAAGAATTGCAAAAGGGGACGTTCCTGAAAATATAAGAAATTTAAGAATTCACACATTGGACCTGTCTGCCATGGTGGCCGGTTCAAAGTACAGAGGCGAATTCGAGGAGCGAATAAAAAAGATTATTAACGAAGTTATTTCCCTTGGAAATGTTGTGTTGTTTATTGACGAGATTCATACGATTATAGGAGCCGGTGGTGCAGAAGGCGCAATCGATGCTGCTAATATTTTAAAACCTGTCCTGGCAAGAGGAGAAATTAAGATAATTGGTGCAACAACTATTGGCGAATACAGAAAGCATTTTGAAAAGGATGCAGCACTGGTTAGAAGATTTCAGCCTGTTAGTGTTGAAGAGCCTACTATGGCTGAGACAGTTCTTATTGTTAAGGGCTTGAGAGGACACTATGAGCGTCATCATAATGTAATTATCACAGATGAATGTATTGAAGAAGCTGTGAAGATGGCGGAAAGATATATTAATGATAGAAGATTTCCTGATAAAGCAATCGATTTGATTGATGAAGCGGCGTCGAGAGTGAGTCTTGATAATTTCAATAAGCCTAAGGAAATAGAAGAGCTTCAAATGGAGCTTGCTAAGTTGCAGTTTGAAAAAGAAGAATTAATCGTAAAAGATAAGCTGTTAGAGGCGTCCGATGTAAAGAAGAAGGAAGCCCAAGTGAAAGAAAAGCTTGATAAGATTAATAAAAAATGGAAAAATGCCACTAAGAATAAGAGGGCAGAGGTTAATGAAAATCACATTGCAGAGGTTGTTTCAATGTGGACAAAAATTCCTGTCAAGAAGCTTGGCGAAGCAGAAAGTAGCAGACTTTTGAAGCTTGAGAAGATTCTTCACGAAAGGGTTGTTGGTCAGAATGAGGCGGTTGAAGCTGTGGCAAAGGCAATAAGACGAGGAAGAGTCGGACTTAAGGATCCGAAAAGACCGACAGGCTCGTTTATGTTCCTTGGACCAACAGGTGTTGGTAAAACCGAGCTTGCAAAGGCTGTGGCTGAAGCAGTGTTTGGCAGTGAGAAATCAATTATCAGAGTTGATATGTCTGAATATATGGAAAAGCACAGTGTGTCAAAGATTATCGGTTCTCCTCCGGGCTATGTGGGCTTTGAGGATGGTGGACAGTTAAGCGAACAGGTTAGAACAAATCCTTATTCGGTAATACTTTTTGATGAAATTGAGAAGGCTCATCCGGATGTATTTAATATTCTTTTGCAGGTTCTTGATGATGGACATATCACAGATGCCAAGGGAAGATTTGTTGATTTTAAAAACACGATTATCATAATGACTTCCAATGCGGGTGCAGAGCGTATCGTGGAACAGAAGAAGCTTGGCTTTGCCACAAATGATAATGAAAAGGCTGACCATGAGGCCATGAAGAAGAATGTTATGGAAGTGGTTAAAAAGATGTTTAAGCCTGAGTTTATCAACAGAATTGATGATATTATCGTGTTCCACAGCCTCACAAAGGATGATACGGTCAAGATATTAAATATTATGCTTGGCACCATCGCTAAAAGAATTAAGACTCAGATGAATATTGATTTGAATGTAACCGCAAATGCTAAGAAGTTTATTGTTGACAAGAGCTATGATAAAAAGTACGGAGCAAGACCTCTTAGAAGAGCTTTGCAGAACATGGTTGAGGATGGGCTTAGTGATGAAATTCTTGCAGGAAGAGTGAAAATGGGCGATAAAGTTAAGATTAACGTGGCAGATAATCAACTTCAAATTAAAGTTACAAAATAACTAGAAAAAAATACCATATTGTTATATAATGGAATTATATTAAAGTGCGTTTTACAGGAGGAATAAAAAATGGCAGTAGTAGAAGAACTTATACGTATTGAGGATAATGGTACCATAAGTTTTGGTAACCATAAGCTTGGTGAGAAAACAAAAAAGTCTGATTTTGAATTTATGGGTGATATTTACAAGGTTAAGACCTTCAATGAGATTACAAAGTTAGAAAAGAATGGCTCTATGGTTTATGAATCAGTACCGGGAACAGCTGTTAATGAATTTTCAGTTGTAGATGGCGATGTTGAGTTTAAGGTTGAAGCTGATGTTGACTCGCAGATTACACTTGAGCTTGAAAGCTCTACAGAGTACACACTTTATCTTAATGGTGTAAATGCAGGAAAGATGAAGAGTAATATGAGTGGTAAGCTTACACTTAGCATTGATGCAGCAGATGGCCAGACAACAGTTAAGATTGTTAAGGCGTAAGGATTAATATATGGCAAAAGCAAAGGCTACGGCGTTTTTTTGTAAGGAATGTGGTTATGAAACCTCCAAATGGCTTGGACAATGTCCGGGCTGCAAGGAATGGAGTACATTTGTGGAGGAACCGGTTCAGAAAAAAACTAAGACTTCTTCGCTGGCAGTATCGTCCATTGCCAGCGAGATTAAAAGCATAAATGATATTTCTGTTGATGAAGAAGACAGAATAACTACCGGCATGGGAGAGCTTGACAGGGTACTTGGAGGAGGAATTGTTAAAGGCTCCCTGATGCTTGTTGGTGGCGATCCCGGCATTGGTAAGTCTACATTACTTCTTCAGGTGTGCAGGAATTTGTCTGGGGCAGGAAGAAAGGTTTTGTATGTGTCCGGTGAGGAATCTTTAAAGCAGATAAAGATGAGAGCGGATAGAATAGGCAATTTTGATGATAATATGTTGCTTTTGTGCGAAACTAATCTGGCTAATATAGAGTCTGCTATTAAAAGTCGTGAACCGGAGATTGTTGTAGTGGATTCCATTCAGACCATTTACAACGAAGAGGTTTCAGCGGCACTGGGAAGTGTGTCTCAGGTAAGAGAATCGACCAATATATTGATGCAGATTGCAAAAGGATTATCTGTGTCCATATTTATAGTGGGACATGTTACAAAGGAAGGTGTTGTTGCCGGACCGAGAGTTCTTGAACATATGGTGGATACGGTTCTTTATTTTGAAGGTGACAGGCATGCGTCCTATAGAATTCTTCGCGGAGTAAAGAA